>NZ_JANSIG010000001.1:0-104541 GCF_047461975.1 Synechococcus sp. R55.3
TTTCGCGTCAGCGGGACGGAGTCCTTTCGCGTCAGCGGGACGGAGTCCTTTCGCGTCAGCGGGACGGAGTCCTTTCGTGTCAGCGGGACGGAGTCCTTTCGCGTCAGCGGGACGGAGTCCTTGCGGGCATGAAAGATGTCTTGGTACTCAAATACGCTCGTTAGGCTGAGGCTTTGCCAGGGCAGGATCCCTCTGCGGCAGTTCATTACCCTAGTAGCCAGCAGAGAGCTGCCCCATGCTAGGCTCTAGGCGGTGCTGCTCTGGTCGGCAAGGGGGGACTTGAAAGATATGAAACAAAGGGTGGGCAAGGTAGTTCTTTTAGGAACTTTAACTTCTTTTGCCAGCTCAATTCTTCTGGGGGCCTACGGTTCCCATTCAATCGAGTGGACTCGCCAGTTCGGAACTCCTGCGGATGAGGTGGCTGATTCTATTGCCATCGATGGACAGGGCAATGCTTGGGTAGCGGGAACCACTACGGGAGCCCTTCCTGACCAGTTGAGCGCTGGGAGCTGGGGTGCTTCTGTGCTTCAAGTACAGTCGCTAAGCCTGAGCTTCCTTCCCTTGGGAGAGCGGCCATGCACCGAATAGCTGCTTTGCCAGGGGGATGGGATCCTTCCCAATCCGGCGTCATTTTCTTGGAGCAGGATCCCGCTCCCATCGTTATCCTTTCGGCAGCCGATACGGATCTCACGGCCTTGAGCGCAGCCCTGCGCCTGTTGCCCGGCGATTTTCCGGCGGTGCGGGCGGCCAATTTGTTGCAGTTGCAACAGCCCCTAAGCCTGGATGACTATGCCGAGAGGGTGCTGCGGCGGGCGCAGGTGGTGCTCCTTCGCCTGTTGGGGGGAAGGGCCTACTGGAGCTATGGCCTGGAGGTAGCCAAGCAGGTGGCAGCCGAGGAGGGATCCACCCTGATCGTCATTCCTGGGGACGATCGCCCGGACTGGGATTTGGTGAGCCATTCCACTGTGCCCCTGGCGGTGGCGGATCGGGTGTGGCGGTACTGGCTGGAGGGGGGAGCGGAGAATGTGGCTGCCTGTCTGCTGTTGCTGGCTGGGGAGTTCCTAGGGGGCCAATATTCGGCGCCGGATCCACAAGGGTTGCCTCGTCTTGGGATCTACCAACCTCCCGTAGCCTCGCCGACGGATCCCCAAGCTCCCAAGGTGGGGATTTTACTCTACCGGGCCCATGTTCTGGCGGGGAATACAGAGCCGGTGGATCAATTGGCAAAAGCCTTGGTGGAGCGGGGGCTGCAGCCTCTGTGCCTTTACACCTACAGCCTTCAAGATCCCGACTTGCCCCAGGCCATTCGGGATCACTTTGGCAGCCAGATTGAGGTGTTGCTCAATACCACCAGTTTTTCGCTAGCGCGCTTGGACAGCCAGCAACCCGATGTGAAACTATGGCAGGAGTTGGATGTGCCCGTTTTGCAGGTCATCCTCAGCAGCGGATCCCGGCAGAGCTGGCAGGACTCGACGCGGGGCTTGGGGGCGAGGGATCTGGCCATGAATGTGGCTTTGCCCGAGGTGGATGGGCGCATTATTAGCCGCGCCATTTCCTTTAAAGCCGTTCAACAGCGGGATCCCCGCTTGCAAACGGAGGTGGTGGCCTACGTGGCTGTGCCGGATCGGGTGGAGTTTGTAGCCGATTTGGCGGCCAACTGGGTGAAATTGCGGCGTACCCCCCCTTCCCAGCGGCGACTGGCTTTGATCCTGGCCAACTACCCCAGTCGGGACGGGCGACTGGCCAATGGGGTGGGTCTGGATACCCCTGCCAGTTGTGTGGAAATTCTCAAAGCTTTGGCGGGAGCTGGCTACTCAGTAGATCCCCTGCCCCAGACTGGAGATGAACTCATCCATTGGCTAACCGAAGGCCAGACCTACGACCCCTTGGGATCCCTGCGCCCGGCTCGGCAATGCCTTTCTGCTGCCCTTTATCGAGAGTGGTTTGCCCGCTTGCCTGAGCCCATCCAAGCCAACCTCATTCAGCAATGGGGGAATCCGCCCGCCCAAAACATCCCCATCGCCGGTCTCCAGTTGGGGCACGTTTTTGTTGGCATTCAGCCCCCGCGAGGCTATGACCGGGATCCGTCCTTGAACTACCATGCCCCGGATCTGGTGCCCCCCCATGAGTACCTGGCTTTTTACCTGTGGTTGCGGCAGGTCTTCGGCACTCAAGCGGTGGTGCATGTGGGCAAGCACGGCAACCTGGAATGGCTGCCCGGCAAGGGATCCGCCCTTTCCGCCACCTGCTACCCGGAGATGGCCCTGGGGCCGCTGCCCCACTTCTACCCCTTCATTGTCAACGATCCGGGAGAGGGATCCCAGGCCAAGCGGCGAGCCCAGGCAGTGATTATCGACCACCTCACCCCGCCCCTTACTCGTGCTGAGCTGTACGGCCCCCTGGCGGACTTGGAACGGTTGATGGATGAGTACGTGCAGGCCCAACAGATGGATCCAGGCCGCTGCCCGCTGATTCGCGCCCAGATTCAGGAGCTGGTTCGAGCCGAGCATCTAGACCAGCAGTTCAACTTGGAAAAAGAAGAAGATTGGAATCGCCTGGATGGCTATCTCTGCGAGCTAAAAGAATCTCAGATTCGCGATGGGCTGCACATCTTTGGTCGAATCCCTGCCGGTGAGCAGCTTGTTGATCTGGTGGTAGCCCTGGCCCGCTACCCTGGCCACGGGCAACTGGGGATTACTCAGGCCATTGCCCGCGATTGGGGATGGGACTGGGATCCCTTGACCGCCGATCTAACGGATCCCTGGCCAGACAAACCGCCAGCCCAGTAGCTATTCCAGTTTCAAATACGGTTTGCCTTAGCTCCCCTCTCCCTCTGAGAGAGAGGTCGGCGGTGAGAGATTCAAAAGGAGTTGATTGGGATCCCCTCTCAACTCCTCCTGAGCTACCACTTGAACAAAAATTGAAGCAACCTAGAGAGACGGCTGGATCCTGGTGCTGCGCTTCAAAACAAGCTCAACTGAGAATCCCTTGCCCAGCACCGGGAAGCCTCAGCAGGCGTTTCAATAGCGAGATTGAAAACTCCGCCGCCGCTCGCCGCCACTGTTCGCGTTACCAGAGCGGAAACCTGAGGTGGGGCGTTCTTCCCGGGGACGAGCTTTGTTCACCTTGAGGTCGCGCCCCATCCATTCTGCCCCATCCAGAGCAGCAATGGCAGCCTGCTCCTCTGCTTCAGAGCTCATTTCCACAAACCCGAAGCCTCGAATGCGGCCTGTCTCACGGTCAGTGGGGATTTGCACCCGCTTGACAGAACCGTACTCAGCAAAAACAGCGGTCAAATCCGCTTCTGTCACCTTAAAGGAAAGGTTGCCAACATAAATCGACATAGACGATCTCCGAAAGAGAGAGTAACAAAGGGTGAGATGTTCGGAGAGCCGTCTGCCAATACAAAACGTGAAAATCCGTCAAGACTAGAAGAAACGAGCACTACAACCGACAACGATCTCGTCCCCTATCCTAACACAGAAGTAGGGGCTCGCCACTCCGATTTTTCCAAATCCTGGGAAGATTGCCTTCATCACCCCGCCGCTCTGCCTGCGCTGATGCCATCTCAGCCCAGCTTCTCCAGCCTGGATCCCAGTAACCTCATCTGGGCTTCCAGCTCTGCCAGTTGTTCCTGACTGGCTTGCACCACTTCAGGGTTGGCCCGGTTGAGAAAATTGGGGTTCTCCAAGCGGGCGCGGATCCCTTGGGCCTCTTTTTCCAGTTTGGCCAGGTCTTTTTGCAGTTTGGCCCGCAGCGCTTCCACATCCACCAGTCCTGCCAAGGGCATCAGCACCTGCACCGTGCCCACCACTGCAGCCGCCACCTGTTTGGGCTCCGTGGCCAGGGATCCCGTAATCTCCAAAGCCTCAGCCTTAACCAGATCCCGGATATAAGCTTGGGCAGCCGTCAGGATCCGCTGCTCGGCGGGATCGGTAGTGAGCAAAAGGGCCCTGGTGGTCTGATGGGGCTTGAGGCCGGTTTCTGCCCGCAGGTTGCGCAGGCTGGTAATGGTTTGGATCACCAAGCCAAACTCCCGCTCCAGTTGGGGGTCGATCCAGGTGGGATCCGGGGTGGGATAGGGCTGCACAGAGATGGAAGTGGTTTGATTGACCTGGGTGAGCAGCTGCCAGATCTCCTCGGTGATGTGGGGCATCCAGGGGTGCAGCAGTTTGAGAATGGTTTCCAAAACGATGGCCAGCACCTGCTGCGCTGTGCGCTTGGAAGCCAAGTTTTCTCCCCGCAGCCGGGGCTTGACCAGCTCGATGTACCAGTCACAAAAGTCATCCCAAATGAGAGAGTAGAGCAGGCGCGCCCCCTCGCCCAGGCCATAGGCTTCCAGCTCGGCGATAACTTGGGTGGCCGTGGAGTGCAGCCGCGACAGGATCCAGCGATCGGCCAATTCCAGCGCTTCAGGAACAGGGGATCCCAGTTGGGCAGGGGTCTGTCCCTCCAAGTTGATGAGCACAAAGCGGGAGGCGTTCCAGATCTTGTTGGCAAAGTTGCGGGCGGCCTCCACGCTGGCGCTCTCCCCCGTCTTGCGGTCGTAGGCCAGGCGGATATCCTGCCCTGCCCCCACCACCTCTTTGACCAGGGCATAGCGCAGGGCGTCGGTGCCGTATTTGTCCAGAAGCTCCAGGGGATCGATGCCATTTCCCTTGGTTTTGGACATTTTCGCCCCGTGCTCATCCCGCACCAGGCCATTGATGTACACATCTTTGAAGGGGATCTGGCCGGTAAATTGGGATCCCATCATGGCCATGCGGGCCACCCAGAAGAAAATGATGTCAAAGCCCGTGGACATCAGGGAGTTGGGATAGTAGCGTTTGAAATCCTCGGTCTCTTCCGGCCAGCCCAGGGTTGAAAAGGGCCACAGAGCAGAGCTAAACCAGGTATCCAGCACATCGGGATCCTGTTCCACCCTCTCAACTTCTGGGCCAAACTTTTCCCGTGCTTTGAGCAGCGCTTCCTCGCCGTTGCGGGCCACCACAAAAGCTTGGGGATCCTCGAGAAGCTGGCCATTGAGGACTGGATACCAAGCTGGGATCTGATGGCCCCACCACAATTGCCGAGAAATGCACCAGGGGCGTAGCTTTTCCAGCCAGCCGGTGTAAACCTTGGCCCAGCGCTCGGGGATAAAGCGGGGGCTATTCCGTTGGTATTCTTCTTCTAAGCAGCGGGCCCCCATCCCCGAGACATCGCAAAACCACTGAATGGAAAGCAAAGGCTCGATGGGCACGCCGCCGCGGTCGCTGTGGGGAACGGTGTGGGTGTACTCTTCTACCCTCTCCAGCAGGCCATGTTCGGCAAACCACTGCACCACCTTTTCTCGGGCCACAAAGCGATCTAGGCCGGTGAAAGGATCCCCGTTTTCGTTGAGGGTGCCGTCTTTATTGAGGATGTTGATGAAGGGCAATTGGTGCCGTTTGCCGATTTCAAAGTCGTTGGGGTCGTGGGCCGGGGTAATTTTCACACACCCGGAGCCAAAGGAGGGATCCACATACTCATCCGCAATGATGGGGATGAGGCGATTTTTAATGGGCAGGCGAATGAACTGGCCGATGAGATGGCAATAGCGCTCGTCTTGGGGGTTCACCGCCACCGCCGTATCCCCCAGCATGGTCTCGGGCCGAGTGGTGGCCACCACCAGATACTGGCTGGGATCCTCGGCCAAGGGATAGCGAAAATGCCACAGGTGGCCCTTGACCTCTTTGTCGTCCAGCTCAATGTCTGACACCGCCGACTGGGTGGCCGGGCACCAGTTCACCAAATACTCGCCCCGGTAAATCAACCCCGCCTCGTATAGCCGCACAAACGCCTCGGTTACCGCCCGGCTCAGCCCCTCGTCGAGGGTAAAGCGATCCCGCGTCCAGTCCAGCGAGAGACCCAGCCGCCGCAATTGGCTCTTGATGGCTCCCTGCGACTGCTCCTTCCAAGCCCAAGCTCGCTCCAGAAAAGCCTCTCGGCCTAGATCGAAGCGAGTTTTGCCTTCCTGACGAAGCTGATTCTCCAAAATGGTGTGTACAGCAATGCTGGCATGATCCGTGCCGGGCAGCCAGAGCACGTTGTAGCCGCGCATCCGCTTGTAGCGCGTCACCACATCCGGCAGGGTAAAGGCAAAAGCATGGCCCATGTGCAGGTTGCCCGTCACATTGGGCGGGGGCAGTACCATGCTAAAGGCCTCTCCCGGCGCCTTGGGATCCGCCACGTAAAAGCCCTTCTCCTCCCAAAAGCGCTGCCACTTCGGCTCGGTCTCGAAGGGGTTGTACTGGCTGGGCAGGTTGGCGGAGGAAATTGCAGCAGTCATAGGGAGGATAGGCCAACGGCTGAGAAGGACGGATCACCTTATAGAGTAGCAGTCTAGCTCTCTGCTCTTCGGGATAGGGCGGCCCATCGGTCTTGACCCCGATCACACAGCCAGAGAGGGATTTCGAGCTAGGGTACTACCATCCTCAGCTTTGGGTACTGCGTTATGTCCAGATCATTGACGGCAACGGTCCTGATGGCTCTGATGGCTCTATCCCCTGGGATCCCTGCCTTGGCGCAACAGGACCAGGAGAGCTTAGATGGTGACATCCTGATTTGTCAGGGGGTATCTCATCTAGGCTCTTTGGTAGGTTTTGAGGCTTGCTTGAGTTTGGGTTCCTACACCTACTCTCAGTCTGATAACCAATCCGCGCCCCAGTTGTTAGCAGATTTGTTGCTTTCGTACTTCGAGCGAACCCCCTCTCAGTCTAATAGCCAATCCCAGTTGGTAGGCCTGTATTTCATCCCATACACCACCTATAGCTTTTGCTTTGTGGGTACAGAGAAGTTCGATGACTCAGAGGAGATTTATGTGGGTCGAAGTGGACGGCTATTCTTCGGTTTGGATCGCCTCCTGACCCCTTCTGAACTGGAGGTAGAGACCCCCCAAGTTATCCAGCGGAAGGCCCGTATTCTCCAGGTGGCGGCAGATCCCATTTTCGGTATCAGCCAACTGGTGGTTTACGACGAGACTGAGTTTCGCCTGAAGCAGCCAAGAATAGTGGTCACGCCTCTGGGATACTTCGGAGACTCCATTTCGCGAGAGGTGTTTTTAGAGAGTCCCGAGTGCCAGGCCATTTTGAATTGAGGATCTCCTGCACCTGTAACTGGTGTGCGTTCTTGGGTTTTGGCAGGCTTACGAAACGGCCCTAGAGGCCAGAGTAAGCGTTGAGCCATTCCATGAAGTAAAACACCAGTGGTGCGGTGAACACATAACTGTCTCCCCGATCCAAGATGCCGCCGTGGCCCGGGATCAGATCCCCGGAATCTTTGACGCCGGCATCTCGCTTCATCAGCGATTCGGTCAGGTCGCCCAGCAGGCTGGTCAACCCGATCAAAAACCCCAACACGCTGCCGCTCAGCCAGCTCCAGGGCCAGCTCAGGGCGTGGGCTCCGGCCACGGCCAGGGCCATGCTGGCGGCAATGCCGGCTACTGCCCCTTCCACCGTTTTCTTCGGGCTGAGGATGGAGAGCTTGGTGCGCCCAAAGGCCCGACCACACAGGTAGGCCCCCACATCGGCAGCGATCACGCAGCCAATGGCCAGCAGCGTAATCCATAGCCCTTCGCCCAGCCCTTGCGCAAAAGACAAGGCCCTGACCCGAATCCAGAAGCTGGGCAGCAACGCACAGTAGAACAACCCCAAGATCGAGGTGGCAATATCGGCAATGGTGGCCACCTTGGGCTTAAAGAGCAAATAAAAACAGATGATCGATCCCGCCACGATAAAGGCAGGGCTGGTCCACTCCGGCCTCACCTGCTGCAAAATCACCAGCACCTGGCTGGAAAACATGGTGGTGCGCATGGCCGGCGCATTGCCTTTGGCTTGCACCAAGCGGAAAAACTCCAACTGGGCCAAAAAAATGATTAGCCCAATGGCTGCAGTAAAATACCAGCCCCCTAGCAGGGTGACCGCCAACGCAAACAACACCGCCGCAAAACCGCTAACCCAACGGGCTCCCATGGGCGCACCCCGTCACGTTGGCTGGCCAAATACCTCTTGCCCCCGGCTCCAGCAGATCGACGTCCAAGCCGAGAGCAGAAGAAACCCCCCCTCTGGTGTTCAAGATTCGCGTTTGCGGGACGGAGTCCTGATGCGGCTGCTGCAATGGAAATGCCTCTTGCCCTAGCCTTTCAGTTTAACTCCCTTGGCCTCGAAACAACCGCTTTCGGCCCTGCAGGATGGGATTTCCAGGTAAGGTGGCAGACAGACTGGAGCATGAGATAATGGGCAAACCGCAAAGCTCACTGCTGACCGCCTAAGATACCTCTGATTCGTTGCACCGCAGCATGGTTCAAGAACTTACTTCGCGCTCCACAACTGCTCGCATTTCTGCCGAAGAGGCTCGTCTTCTTTATGAAGACATGGTGCTGGGCCGCCTGTTTGAAGACAAGTGCGCCGAAATGTACTACAAGGGCAAGATGTTCGGCTTTGTGCATCTGTACAACGGCCAAGAGGCCGTCTCTACGGGGGTGATCAAGGCGCTCAAGCCCACCGACTATGTGTGCAGCACCTACCGCGATCATGTGCATGCCCTCAGCACCGGGATCCCGCCACGGGCGGTGATGGCAGAGTTGTTCGGCAAGGCCACCGGCTGCAGCAAGGGTCGGGGTGGCTCCATGCACCTTTTTTCGGCAGAGCACAACTTTTTGGGGGGCTATGCCTTTGTGGCCGAAGGGATCCCGGTGGCGACGGGGGCAGCGTTTTCGGCCAAATACCGGGGCACTGACCAGGTAACCGCCTGCTTCTTTGGGGATGGAGCCTGCAACAACGGCCAGTTTTACGAGTGCCTCAACATGGCCGCCCTCTGGAAGTTGCCCATCGTCTATGTGGTGGAAAATAACTTCTGGGCTATTGGCATGGCCCATGAACGCGCCACTTCCGACACCGATATTTACCGCAAAGGCCCGGCTTTTGGCATGCCCGGCTACCAGGTGGATGGGATGGATGTGCTAGCAGTGCGAGAGGCCGCCCAACAGGCCATCGCCCGCGCCCGTGCCGGAGAAGGCCCCACCTTGCTGGAGTGCATCACCTATCGTTTCCGGGGCCATTCTCTGGCCGACCCTGACGAGCTGCGCAGTCCTGAGGAAAAAGAGTTCTGGCGGCAGCGGGATCCCATTAAGCAACTGGAACGCTATGCCCTGGAGCACAACCTAATGACCGAGGCAGACTTCCAAGCCATCCACGCGGAGGTCAGCGCCGTGATTGAGGACGCGGTTCTTTTTGCTCTGGAAAGCCCAGAGCCCACTCTGGACGAGCTACACCGTTTTGTCTTTGCCGAAGATGAGTAGACCCCCCAGGTACCGGGGGAGTTCAGGAGCCGAGATCTTGCTTGGCCGGAGGATCCCTGGCCAGCTCGGGCGGCCTATCCACCCGACGGAGCGCTATCGCGCCGGATCCCTTGAGGATCCTCGATGATTGGCATTGGAGAAACCTTCTCGAGATCTGCGCTATTGCGCAGATTTTTTTGTAAATATCGCTTCCCATTTGTTTACACAGCTTCATATCATTGAGATATCGAGCATGAGTATTTATTCCCGGTCATGAGCAATTCTCTTGAGTTTCCCTGGCTGTCGGTGCTGGTGCTCTTGCCTCTGCTGGCAGCCTTTGGGATCCCCTTGATCCCCCAGAGCCGTTGGGTGCGTTGGTATGCCCTCGCTGTGGGGGCTTTTGATTTGGGCCTGATGGCCTATGTCTTTGCGCGGCACTATGACCTGCAGGACTTTTCTCTGCAACTGGCGGAGCGCTACGCCTGGGTGCCCCAAATTGGATTCCACTGGTCGCTGGCGGTGGACGGCCTGTCCTTGCCGCTGGTATTGCTGTCCGGTTTGATCACGACCCTGTCGATTGTGGCGGCTTGGAATCTCACCCATAAGCCGCGTTTGTTTTTCTTCCTGCTGCTGCTGATGTACGGCGCCCAGGTGGGCGTATTTCTGGCGCAGGACATGCTTCTATTCTTCCTGATGTGGGAGATTGAGCTGGTGCCGGTCTATCTGCTCATCTCCATTTGGGGTGGGCCGAAGCGCCAGTACGCCGCCACCAAGTTCATCCTCTACACCGCCGCCGCCTCCATTTTTATCTTGGTGGGATCCCTGGCGATGGCCTTCTACGGCGAGGGCTTCAGCCTGGAGATGGCAGAGCTGAGCGCTAAGTCTTACCCACTGGCCTTGGAGCTGTTGGCCTATGCGGCTTTGCTGATTGCCTTTGGGGTGAAGCTGCCGATTTTTCCGCTGCACACCTGGCTGCCGGATGCCCACAGCGAAGCCTCTGCTCCCATTTCCATGATCTTGGCGGGAGTTCTGCTCAAGATGGGTGGCTATGGCCTGATCCGCATGAATGTGGGCATGTTGTCGGAAGCCCACGTGTACTTCGCCCCGGTGCTGGCGGTGTTGGGTGTGGTGAACATCATTTACGGGGCGTTGGCGGCCTTCGGTCAGAACCATCTCAAGCGGCGCTTGGCCTATTCGTCCATTGCCCACATGGGCTTTGTGTTGATCGGGATCTCCGCCTTTACGGAGCTGGGCATCAATGGGGCAGTGCTGCAGATGATCTCCCACGGTCTGATCGCTGCAGTTTTGTTCTTCCTGACGGGGATCACCTACGAGCGCACCCACACCCTTGCCCTCGACAAGTTGGGAGGGTTGGCCAAGCAGATGCCGAAGGCTTTTGCCCTGTTTACAGCGGGATCCCTGGCCTCTCTGGCGCTGCCGGGGATGAGCGGATTTGTGGGTGAGCTGACGGTGTTCTTGGGCTTGACCACCAGCGATGCCTATGCGCCGACCTTCAAAGCTGGAATTGCCCTGCTGGCGGCAGTGGGCATCATTCTGACGCCCATTTACTTGCTCTCCATGCTGCGGCAGGTGTTCTACGGGGCTCAGGATCCCGGCTTGGTTTTGGAAGACTACCTGGGGGATGTGCGTCCGCGAGAAATGGCGGTGGCCCTCTGTCTGCTGTTGCCGATCCTCGGCATTGGCTTCTACCCACGCCTGGCTACCCAAACCTACGATGTCACAACGGTGGCGGTAGCTGCCCAGTTGCGCAGTGTGTTGGCAACTGAGATTGTGCAGCGGCCTTTCTTCCCCTCGCCGGTGCAATCGGCTCAGGTGGCGGCTTTGCCTCTGGAGGATTAAAGGGGGGTCGAGACTCGGTTCTTCTTTATCTCTATTCCTTACTCTGTCCAGAAGAGCTGGTGTTCGAGGTGCAACCCGACTCAACTTTCAGCTCTTCTTTTGTTTTTTTTAAGTTTTAAGATTGGATTTAGGATCCGGGATGTTCCTGGGCTGGGATTTTCGTGCAGCCGATTGTTCTTGTGCCGTCCATCCTATCGGTGATCGGTATGAATAGAGTTTTGTTCCATCAGGTTGAGTTGCACCACCAACCACCAGAGGGTTACATCGGAATAGGTTGCCCGGCGCTTGAGCCGAGAAATGGAGTGTACCGGGTTTTGGCTGTCGATCATCCACTCAGAAGCGATGATTTGGCCGCGTTGCTGAGCATTCATTGTTTCTCCCTCCGCTCGCCAACTGCTCAATACTTAGAATGGCTAATATTTAGGATGGCGAATTTGTGCGGGAGCGTGTGAAAAAATATATTACGCAGGGATCCCCAAAATCGGCTAACTTTCTTAGCAATGAGGATCTCATAAGCCGTTGAGTTGCCGATTTGCCGTCCGGGGATCGGACAAAACGTTGCAGAAGGGGCAAAATGTTGGGCGAGGGGATTGCCCCTATCTTCACAAGTCTTAAAACCTGGAAAAATTCCATTTTCTCCTGACTCCTCTGTCTCCCTCTGTCGGCCTCTGCAGCAGCAACCCTTGAGGAGCCTGAGATCGCGATGAGAGCCAAGGCCATCTCTCCCCAGCCTGCTTCTGCTTTTGGAGAAGTGGTGGAAGCCAACACCACAACCTTTGTGGCCCAGTGCTTCGAGCCGGAACGTCTGACCTTCCCACCCATGCCTGCTCTCGGCAGTTGGACGCGCTCCCAAGACGAAGAGACCGGCAACCTGATCTATGGCGTGGTTTGCTATGCCGCCATCGCCCCCATCGACACCGTCCATCGCGCCAGGGCTTTGGGCCTCTCCCCTCAGGAGCTGCGGGAGCAACAGCCCCAGATTTTTGCCATGTTGCGCACCGATTTTCGCGCGGCCATTGTCGGCTTTGTCAGCGGGGGACGGGTCTATCAGTACTTGCCGCCACGCCCTCCCCAGATTCACCAGCCGGTTTATCTCTGCTCCGATACGGAAGTGAGGGAGTTCTGCCGCTCTTTCGAGTTTTTGCGCACCCTGCTACGGGTCAACGGGATCCCAACCGATGAGCTGGTGGCTGCCGTGATTCGCCAGACTTACCGAATCCTGAACCGGGATCGCAACTGGCTTCTACAGGCAGGTCGGCAGTTGAGCTCTCTGTTGCGGGATGATTATGAGCATCTCAGCGCAATTTTACGAAAGATTGAAGCCTAAGCGAAGAAATATTGAGAATGGCCTTGGATCCCTCTGGAATCGAGTCGGGGGGTGATAACCTGAGGCCGTTTCCTATGGAATTGATTCCCTTTGAATCCTCTTTCTGCTGTAAAAATGTTTAACAAATTCAATCCTTCTGACAAACCCTCCAAAGGCAATTGGGCAGGTCGCACCTTTTCCGCTGCTACGGGCGCTTCGGTGGCAGCCGGTGTTTGCATTGCCCACGGTCAGCCGGCTTATGTGTCGCTGTTGGTGGCCTGTTGCGCGACGGTGTTTACCCTCGTTTTGGATGAAATGGGCTGGATCTAGGCTCGGTTTCAACTTCAGCTTTGGTTTTGCTGCATAAGAAGCCGCTCTAAAGCAGAGGCCAACCAATAGGGATCCCTGGCCCTCTGGGTTTGCTGCTTGCGTGAAAGGATCCCTTTGCTGGGTTGGCAACATGCAGCCTTACTTTACCCTGCTTCGCGGGCTGCCCGCACCAACAATCCTGCTGTGATCAGCCCTGCCAGAATAGAGCTGCCGCCATGACTGAACAAAGGCAGGGGCACACCTGTGGTGGGCAGAACCCCGGTGACCACGCCAATGTTCATCAGCGACTGCCCCACCAGAAACATCAGGCAGCCGCAGGCTACTAAGCGAATGGTCAACTCCCGACAGCGCCCCATCACCCGCCAGCCCAGCAGAGTGTAGAAGGTCAGCAACCCCAGAAAGAACAGGGATCCGGCCAAGCCAAACTCTTCTGCATACACCGAGAAGATGAAGTCGGTGTATTGGATGGGCAGGTAGAACAGCTTTTGCTGGGAGAGGCCATATCCCTTGCCCCACAGGCCGCCAGAGCCAATGGCCAACAGACTTTGCACCAGCTGGTAGCCATCCCCTTGGGCATTGCCCCAGGGATCCAAAAAAGCCAAGATGCGCCGCCGTTGGTAATCTTTGCTGAGAATGCTCACCACAGCCGCCAGAATCCCCAGCCCCGCTGTGGCCAAAAGGGTGAAAGCTGGGATCCCGGCAGTCCAAGCCATGACCCAGAGGGTAAGGCCGCAGATGGCCGTGGTGCCCAGGTTGGGCTGGGCGAGGATCCCCAAGAGCGCAAAGGCGAAGATAACCACCCAGAGGATGCGGAACCAGGGAGGATGGTGAAACCAGCGGCCAAAGATCCAGGATCCCTGCAAGACCAACAGGGGCTTGAGCAATTCCGAGGGCTGGATAACAGGGATCACCTTCAAATCCAGCCAGCGGCTGGCTTCCAGGCGGGAAACCCCCAACCCCGGCACCTGGGTGGCCCACACCAGGCCAACTCCCAGCAAGCAGAGGATCCCGGCCCAGGGGAACCAGCGCCGCAGCGGGATCTGCACCAGAGCCCAGAAACAGCCCAGACCCAGCCCGGCCCAGAGCAATTGGCGCTTGAAAAAGTAGAGGCCATCGCCGGTGATCCGCTGAGCCACCGGGTAGGAAGCAGAAAACAGCATCAGCAGCCCCAGCACCAGCCAGATCAAGGTGAGCCAGCGCAGCCAGCGAGCTTCAGCATTCCAGGGATCCCTGAAGGGCTTGGCAGCAGGCTCGGAAATGGTTGCCACGGTGTTCAAAGCTGGAGTACTGGTCAAAACTGGCACAGGCGGGGGACAGCAAAATGGTGATGGGTTGAGCGGGCTTCCCCAAGCTCTGAGCTTGACGCGAAAGGGAACAAGCCGCTGCAAAGGCTCTTTCCACCGCTACATCTAGGGTTGGCACCAGCTCAACGTCAGTATAGTGGATCCCCTGGAGGGCCTCTGCCAGCACTGGGGCAGACTCCCCCATCAGCACCACGCGGGCCACCTTGGCCCGAATCAACTGCAGCCAGGCACTGGGATCCCCCTGCTTAGCCCTTCCTCCGGCAATCAGAATAATGGGTGGGGAGAGGGCGTTGAGCGCCACCCAGCCGGCCTCGTAGTTGGTGGCCTTGCTGTCGTTGACAAAGCGGATGGGGGTGGCTCCCACCTGGATTTGCGCCACCCGCTCCAGCCGATGGGGCATGCCGGCAAAAGATCGGATGGCTTTTTGAATGGCAGCGTTGGGGATCCCGGCCAGACGCGCTGCTGCTGCCGCCAAGAGCAGGTTTTGCAGATTGTGTTGGCCAGGGCAGCGTTCTGCAAAGTCCTCCAGCTCCGCCACCATCTCCCCCTGGATGTAGAGGCGGTTTTCCCGCAGGTCAAGGGTTGCGGTGGGATCCTGATCGCAACAGAGTTGCGGGGCAGCAAGGGAAGTCCAATAGGTCTTTTCCCAGTCCTGCCGGCGGCAGCACAGGTAGGGATCCTCGCCGTTGAGCACCCGCCACTGGGCCCGATCCAAAAGGCGAGCCTTGAAGCTGGCATAGCGCTCCAGCGTCCCGTGCCGTTCTAGGTGATCGGGAGTGAAGGTGGTCCACACCCCAATGCGCGGCGGCCCTCCAGGAGTGCTGCTCATGAGGCGGCTACTGGCCTCCAACTGGTAGCTGCTCAGCTCCGCCACGATCCAATCCGGCTTGAGCTTTCCCTGGAGCGTTGCCAAAGCCACTTGCGACAGGGGCAGGCCAATGTTGCCGCAGGGGATCCCTTGCAACCCCGCCGCCTTGAACATTTCCGCCACCAGAGCCGTGGTGGTGCTTTTGCCGTTGGTGCCGGTGATCCCCACCCAGGGTAGGTGGTCAAGATAGATCCAGGCCAGCTCCGCCTCTCCCACCACCGGGATCCCCTGTTGACGCACCTCCTGCAGCAGCGGGTGATCCCAAGCAATGCCCGGACTGACCACCACCTGCTTCACCCCTTCGGCCAGTTGAAAAGGCTGCCCCAGCCGAACCGGGATCCCTTCTTGATTGAGCTCGGCCTGCCGCTGTCTGAGAAGAGGGGAATCTTGCTCATCCCAAACCAGCACTTCATAGCCCTGGGCCCGCAACAGCCGCGCTGCCGCCAGCCCCGCAATGCCTAACCCCAAAACTTGATGTTGCACGTTGGTTTCTACTTCGTTTCTTTATTTGGGGATCCCTGCTTGGATCTTACCGGTCACGTCCTTGACCCGCATGTTTTTGTTCGACACTCCCCTTGCTTATGGGGGTAACCAGTTGGTGGAGTGGATGGAGTTTTCCTAGCCGCCTGGATGGCTAACTTGGGAATAGGCTGGAGACCAGTCCGCCGGCCACCCTCTACAACCCGTGCAGATTTGTCTTTGGCGTAGAAAAGATTCCACCTAGCCTGCCAGCCTCACTTTGTGGATGCTGTAGGAAATTTTCTTCCCTATGCATCATCTACTCAATCTTCCAAAGGATCCAACTTGGGATCCAGACTCTTGGCAGTCAGACGCAGAGCCTCCGCCTGCTCCATTACCCGTGGAGCTTGCGCTGCCGTCTCAACGCCCTGGCGATAGCTCTCCCACAGGGGCATTTCCGGGTAGGTCTGCTGCAACTCGCTGATCTGATCCAGAAGGGCCTCCAGCCAGCCAGCCGTGCTCCAGGTGAGCAGAAACTGGAAGGGGTTCCACAGGTTGAGCTGCCGCCCCAATTCATTTAAGCTCTCGTTGCGAATGGGCGGATCGAAGATGTCCGCCACGGTCATCAACTGGCGGGCCAGCAGGGGTCTGAGGATTTTCTCGGCAGCTTCCACCACAGCGGGGATGGCAGCTTGGATCCGGTCGGGGCTGGGAATATTCCGCGCTTGGGGCAAGGCTTGCAGCACCAACTCCAGTCGCCGCCCTGCCTCTGCCGATTCCAAAGCCGATTCCAGGGTGGTGCCCACGCTGAGAAACACTTCTCCCGTCAGCAGCCGCACTGCATCGATGACCAGGTGATACAAGGGAGGGATCACGAGCTTGATCCACTCGCTCTGGAAAAACTCCCGCAGCCGCCGTGCCACATAGTCCCCTACTTGGGTGGTCTGGATCCCCACTTGGGTCAGATTGAGATACCAGTCGGGGGGGGATCCCTTGGGATCCAGCCAACGGCGCAGCGTTTGCCATTCTTCTTCTGTGAGGGCAGTTCGTCCCTGTTTTAAGCCGGTTCGCCGCAGCTTGCCCTCGGCATTCAAGAGCTTGCGCAGCTCTGGTGTGCCCAGCAAGGACAAGGCACCTGCCGAACCCACACTGCCGATCTCGATGGCGATCAAGGCGGCCAGCAGGGCGGCTGAGGCTTTCACCTGGATCTGGCCGGCTTTGTCCATGTTGCTCTGCACCGCTGTCGCGACCACGAGAGGCAGGCGGCTGTTGCCATAGGCACGGGCACTCATCGCCTCTAGAGCAGAGCGTTGGTCAGAGGTTAGCGTCTGAGCCCAAGAAGGGATCCCATCTGGATGGGCCGGTTCCTGCAAGCCGTGATACAGCAAGCTGGCCACCCAGGCGCGATCCGCAGCCTGCCGCAAAGAGCCAATGACCACTTCCCATTGGCAGGGGTTGAGCAGGGGCAAGAGCGCTTGCAGCTCTCGGTGGATGGGCTCTGGGGATCCTGCCGTTCTCGACTGTTCCAGAGCGCTTTGCAGCCGATCCCGCGCCTCTCGGCACAGCCCGCCCCACTCCAGTTGCAGGCGAGCCAGGGTCTGTTGCACCGTCTCTTCGGAGCGACGGGGTAGATCCTGCCAGCCCGCTTCCAGCTGCCGCCACAGCTCCTCCCAGTTCAGGCCCTCAGCAGCGCCATTGACGGCATCCGAGGCAACCTTTGAGCTGGGCGAGGCGTTTTGGGGCTCGGAATGGAAAGGGGGATTCAGGGGTTCAGACATGGACAGAACCGGCCTCAAGGGGATTACCGGCATTATAGCTAGGGGTAAAACGCCAGCCGAGGCAAACCCAACGTTTCCGGCCATCCCATCATCAAGTTGAGACACTGCACTGCCTGCCCGGCTTGCCCTTTCATCAGGTTGTCGATCACCGACAGGACAATAACGCGGTTGGTGCGGCTGTCCACCTCCACCCCGATCATGCAGGTGTTGGTGCCGGAGACCCATTTGGTTTGCGGGTAAACCCCCCGCGGCAGCACCTTCACCCAAGGAGATTGGCGATAGAAAGCATTGTAAATGGTGAGCAAATCTTCCCCCACAAAGCCGGGATCCCGCAGAGTGGCATACAAGGTGACGTGGATCCCCCGCACCATGGGCACCAGATGAGGCGTAAATTGCACGGTGATGGGGGTGTGGGTCAGGTCGGTGCAAGCTTGCTCGATCTCGGGCGTATGCCGGTGCTGGGCCACTCCATAGGCTGCCAGAGAGCTGTCCACTTCGGCAAACAGGGATCCCACCTTGGGGGTACGACCTGCCCCCGAAACGCCGGATTTGGCATCGAAAATGAGGCTGTCCAGCTCCACCAACCCCTGCCGCAGCAGAGGAGCAACCGCCAACAATGAGGCAGTGGGATAACAGCCGGGACAGCCCACCAGTTGGGCTTGGGCAATCGCCTCGCGATAAAGTTCCGGCAACCCATAGACCGCCTGCTCATTGGCCTGGCGATAGGCAGGGCTGGGCCAGTTGGGATCCGTCTGACCCATGCGGTACCAAGATTGGTAGGTGGCCAGGTTGCGAAAGCGGTAATCCGCCGACAGATCTAAGACTTTGCACCCCTTGGCCAGCAAAGGCGGAGCCAGCTCGGCAGCCAGCCCATTGGGGAGAGACAAAAACACCACATCGCTGTTGGCGGCAATGCGATCCACCTCTACCGGCTGAACGGTCAGATCCACGGCCTGGGCCAACTGGGGATAGAGATCCCCGTAGCGCTTGCCGGCACTGTCTTGCCCGGCCAGGTAGGTGATCTGCACGCCGGGATGCTCGCTCAGTAACCGCACCAACTGTACCCCTCCGTAGCCGGAAGCGCCGACGATGCCAATGCGGACAGGCTCTGTGGGGTGGGGTGGGCGGGGCGCCATGTTGGCCATGGGGGGGCTGCCTGTGCAAGAGGGTTGCGTGATGGCTTGCCTTAAGTTCTACCGCATTTTTCTGCTGCATTTGACGCTGCATGGGTGCGGATCCCATCTTGTTCATTCGCGTTGGCGTTGCCTAGCAATCCAAGAGGATTTGTTATGCTGAGTTAACTTGAGCTGCTTGGGCCTTGGCAGCGGTTTCCATCCTTACCTTAAGTCTGTCTGTGTTCTGTGGAGCTTTCTAGCCGATCTACGGTCTATGCACTATGAGCGATTGATCAACATTGTCTTGCGGGCCTACGGCCAAAGCAGCCGCCACGGTCTGGATCAAGAAACGCTGACCCTCTACTCAGAAGGCCCCTACACCCTCTACAAACTCACTTCCCATTTCGATCGCCGCTCCATTTTTGTGTTGGCCCAGAATCAGCGGGATATGTTTGTTTCTGGCGATGCGTTTAACAACAAGCTGATCCCAGGAGAATGGCAGGCGTGGCTGCACCAGAAAGCGCTGGGCATCGCTCCCGACACGGCACAAGCAGGTTAGCCGAAGACCATATCTGGCGTGGAAGGATCCCCAAGCCTACGCCCGGCCTGTTGAGATCCAGCCCATGCTGACAATGGCCGCCTACTTCCAGCTCAGAGGGTGGTGGGATCCACAGGTCGCTCCACCTGTCCAGAATCTACCCGCCACTGGCCAAAACCCCAGGCTGAACCTGTCGGGGCACCACCGAGAGACGATCCAGATCGGCACAGTAGGCCAGATCCTGATCGTTTTCCGGCCCCAGACCCAATAGCCGTTGCCCGTGGCTAGAGCGCCGCAACAAACCCAGCAGATCATCCTGCCAAGTTTGGTACAGGGCTAAGGCTGCCACTGCCTCGTCGTTGCCCAACTGGTTCAAAGAGCAGCCCAAGCGATGCAGGATAGCCCCGGCACAGGCAGTATCTTCCAGTGAAAAGGCCCCTTCCCACCCGGATCCCACCAGCCACACCTCGGCAAAGGATCCCCGTCTGAGAAAGTCCACCACGGCCCCCAAGTTCACCAGGGCTGCTGTGATCACCACCGGGATCCCTTCAATGCGCTGTAGGCTGCGCGTGCCGTTGGTGGTGCTCAGGAAGACGCGCTTGTCCCGAACGCGGTCGGGGGTGTAGTCGAGAGGGGAATTGCCCAGGTCGAATCCCGCCACCGCTTTGCCCCCCCGTTCCCCGGCCAAAAGCCGCTTGGAAGCTGGCCAGTTTTGGCTCACCTCTTGGAGCTGCTGCAGGTGGGCAAACACCTGTACCGCTTCTGCTCCTGCTGCCAGCGCTGTGGCAATGGTGGTGGTGGCCCGCAGCACATCAATGGCCACTGCACATTCTGGGATCCCGGATGAAGGCACCTGTTCAGGCGTATGGAAGTGGAAAAAACGCATGGAGCAAGGGGTAAGGATCGAAAACGTCAGAACTCACGCCGGGCGAACACCAACACCGCCAGAATCAACAGCAAAAGGGTGTAAGCCAAGCCGTAAAGTGCATCTCCGAGAAGTTCTGCTGGGGGTGGAACTTGGCCGTAAACCGCAGCATCTCTCAGATTGAGGCGCTCCAGATCCGGCAGGATCAAATAAATCACCTCAAACACTTTGCTCAATCCGGCCTCTTCCACCAGCTTGCTCAGTTGCAGCAGGGCGCGGCTGGCATGGCCCATCAGGAACAGGGCAATGGTGTAGAGGGTGGCCAGAATCGAGGAAGTGAAAACCCCGAACAGTAGGGCTGCGGCAACGATCAGCACCAGCTCCAAGAAAGTGAAGACCGTCGCCCAGAGAATGGCCAAGAGGGAAATCGGGGCCTGCACCAGCAGCAGGCTGAGCAGAAACACAACCGTCATCAGCAGCACCAGCACCGACAGCAGCGCCGATAGGCCCAGATGCTTGCCGACAATGAACTCTGCCCGGCTCATGGGTTTGGCGATCAGCACATACACCGTGCGTTTTTCAATCTCTTTGTTCACCAGCCCTGTGCCCACGAAAATGGCCACGATCAGGCCGAAGAAGTGAATGGCTGCCAACCCCAGGTCGGCAATGATTTTGTTGTGGGCCTGGTTGGCCACCTGCGGGATCAAAACAGTGGCTCCCAGCATGGCCACCGCAAATACCATCACCAGGTAGAGAATCCGATCCCGAATCGTTTCCCGGAAAACGTTGTGGGCAATGGCCACCACGCGCGACGCATCCATGGCTGAACCCAAAGCTGTGATGATTCGACTGGTACACTGGTAACAGATCCAGCCTTTATTCTATGCAGTTCCAGGCTCAGATCCAGATTCACCTGCGCCCCTCTGTTCTCGATCCCGTCGGGGCCGCCGTCCAGTCCAGCCTGCATCAGTTGGGGCATACCCAGGTGCGACAGGTGCGCATTGGCAAGCACATCCAACTGCAGCTAGAGGCCCTCGACGCCGAGACCGCCCGCCGCCAGGTGGATGAGCTGTGCCATCAACTGCTGGCCAACCCGGTGATTGAGACTTATCAAATCCAAGTGGATCCCATCGGTGGCTGATTTGATGGGTTCAGGTGATTTGAGGTTGACTTGAGGCGTTCCAAACAACTGTGAAATTGTCCATTTCACGGAGCGCAGTTTTTTCTTAGGGGAGAGAAACTGGGAAAATGTCTCAAGCTCTCTAGGATAGCTACAACCACACCCTCTTCTTTTCTCTCGTCAAGGGATCCCAATGGCCGGCGTGAGGTTTGGCATTGTTGTTTTTCCGGGTTCCAACTGCGACCGAGATGTAGCCTGGGTAACCCGCGGCCTCTTGGGCTGCCCAACGCGGCTGATCTGGCACCGGGAGACGGATTTGTCGGGGCTGGATGTGGTGGTGCTGCCGGGGGGCTTCAGCTATGGGGATTATTTGCGGTGCGGGGCTATTGCTCGCTTTGCCCCGGTGATGGGATCCCTGAAGGAGCACGCGGCGCGAGGGGGCTATGTGCTGGGCATTTGCAATGGCTTTCAGATCTTGACAGAGGCAGGACTGCTGCGGGGGGCACTGGTGCGCAATGCCAACCTGCACTTTATCTGCGACCGAGTGGGGATCCGTGTAGAACGGCAGGATCTCCCCTGGACAAGCGCGTATCCCCAGGGATCCACCTTAACCCTGCCCATCGCCCATGGGGAAGGCCGCTACACCTGTGATCCGGATACCCTCAAGCAGTTGCAGGATCGAGGGCAGATCGTCTTTCGCTATGCTCCGGTTGCGCCCAACGGCTCTGTGGACAACATCGCCGGCATTTGCGATCCCAGCGGTCGGATTCTGGGTTTAATGCCCCACCCTGAGCGGGCAGCAGATCCCGATTTGCCAGGGCAAGATGGGATCCCCTTTTGGCAGTCGATTTTGCGCAGCTTCGCCGCCTAACTCTTCTCCAGGAGAACTCACCCCTGCCCCGGCCCTCGAGACAACACCTGGCGAACTTGATTCACCATCTCCTCATGATCCACCACCGGCTTGGCAATGTAGCCATCTGCCCCGCTCTGGGCCAAAAATGCCTCGCGGTCGCCGCGCATCGCATGGGCCGTCACCAAAATGATGGGGATGGAGCTGCTTTTCGGATCCGCCTTCAACAGTTGGGCAATGCGGATCCCGTCCACCGCCTCGCCGCGAAAGGTGCTCTGGGACAGGGAAACATCCAACAAAATGACATCCACCTCGTGCCCCTGGGCCAGCTTCAAAATCTGCTCCACATCCTGGCTGTGAAAGACCTCAAAACCTCCCCGCCGTCGCAACACCTTCTCAAAAACACGGGCGTTGATCGGATCATCTTCCACCAGCAGCACTGTTGCCATCGTTAACCCAATCTTGAATCTGAACCCAAGCTAAGCTGTCTCTGGGATCCCAAAAGCCATCCTAAGGCATCCTTAGCGAGTTCAATTTGAGCAGTAGGACAAGCGTTCTCCTACAGAGTACTGAAGAGTACCGAAAAGGGTCTCAGTAGCTCTGAGAACTCCCCCCTCCTCTCCCAAAAGGAAGGATCCTCAGGTTGCCGCTACTTGACTATTTATTTTGGAATCTTATTTTGGAATCACTCCATTCCGAGTTGCCGCTACCCAACCGCAAATAGGAAAGCCGGAGAGAGCTCCGGCCCCATCCAGAACTAAGCCTAAACCACAAATCTCAAAAGAGACTGACCTTCCCTCTGCCTTGCTTGAGCCCGGCACAGCAGGAACGGCAGCCACTACCCTGGGTTACTTCTTGGTAATTCTCGGAGTTTCCCGAAAGGCGACCGCGAAAAACAGAAGGCCCAACGTCAAAAACAGGATAAAGGTGTAGGTGATGGCTTCCATACAAAACCTCCATTTCTAAGGGGGCTTGATTCCAGATTAACTCGGAGCCGCCAGCACCCCATCTCCAAAGTGAAGCAGAGTGCCGACGGCATCGCCGAAAAGGGCTCTAGGCTTCCTGAACCTTGCGAGTGGTGGGATCCCCTACTTTCTGGAAGACGCCGAACTCCACCATTTCCTCGCTCATATTGGGGTCAATACCGGCGAACACATCGCGGAAGAGAGTGCGAGCGCCGTGCCAGATGTGGCCAAAGAAGAACAGCAGGGCAAAGACCGCGTGAGCAAAGGTAAACCAACCGCGGGGGCTGGTGTGGAAGGTGCCGTCCGCCTTGGGGGTTTCTCGGTCGAACTCAAACAACTGACCCAACTGGGCCTGGCGGGCATATTTCTTAACCGTTGCCGGGTCGGTAAACACCTGACCGTCCAGCTTGCCGCCGTAAAACTCCACCGTCACGCCCACCTGCTCAAAGCTATAGCGAGACTCTGCCCGACGGAAGGGAATGTCTGCCCGCACCACCCCATCGGCATCCCGCAGGATAACCGGGAAGGTCTCGAAGAAGTTGGGCATCCGCTGCACCGTCAGCTCCCGCCCTTCGCGGTCACGGAACACCGGGTAGCCCAGCCACTCGATGGCAATGCCATCCCCTTTGTTCATGGGGCCAGCTCGGAACAGACCCCCCTTGGCCGGGCTGTTGCCCACGTAGTCGTAGAAGAGCAAAGATTTGGGCAGGGAGTTGTAGGCCTCGCTGCGGGTCATCCCGGCTTCCATAGCCGCATTTACCCGGCGGTTAATCTCCTGGTTGAAATAGCCAGAATCCCATTGGTAGCGGGTGGGACCAAACAGCTCCACAGGGGTAGTGGCGCTGCCGTACCACATGGTTCCGGCCACCACAAAACCGGCAAAAAACACCGCCGCAATCGAGCTGGAAAGCACCGTCTCGATGTTCCCCATTCGCAGAGCGCGATAGAGGCGCTGGGGTGGGCGTACCGTGATGTGAAATAGACCTGCAATGATGCCCACGATGCCTGCAGCAATGTGGTGGGCCACCACCCCTCCGGCGTTGTAGGGGTTAAAACCGGCTGGCCCCCATTCCGGTGCTACCGGCTGGACGTGTCCCGTCGTCGCATAGGGATCGCTCACCCACATCCCCGGGCCAAACACCCCCGTCAGGTGAAAGGCGCCAAACCCAAAGCAGAGGATCCCGGCCAACAGCAGGTGGATCCCAAATATTTTCGGCAGATCCAAAGCCGGCTCGCCGGTGCGGGGATCCCGGAACAGCTCCAGATCCCAGTACACCCAGTGCCAGCAGGCCGCCAAGAAGAGCAAGCCGGACAAAACGATATGGGCAGTGGCTACCCCTTCAAACGTCCAGAAGCCCGCATTGGCAACGCTCTCGCCGTAGATATTCCAACCGCCCCAGGAGTTGACCACCCCCAGGCGAACCATAAATGGCATGACAAACATGCCCTGACGCCACATCGGATTTAGGACAGGATCCGATGGATCGAAAATGGCCGTCTCATAAAGCGCCATTGATCCGGCCCAACCTGCTACCAGAGCAGTATGCATCAGGTGAACCGCGATTAGGCGACCTGGGTCATTCAGTACAACCGTATGGACCCGATACCACGGTAGTCCCATAAAGCTCGGTCCTCCACGTTCTCCAACACTTGCGCGATATCCAGTCAAAATTAAGCCGACATCTTACCTGGGATCCTGACCTGAGCAGTTTCTTCAGAGTCGAGGGGTGCCGCACCCGCTTGAACCCCTGAGCGCACCCAACTAGGATATCGCTCTCAGAATTTCCATCGCGGGCATCAAACAGTATAACGAAACGCTACCGACCTGAGTGGCTTCAGGCAGGATGCCGTCTCACTTTAGGCATCATCTTCCCAGATCTCTCGCCGGAGATTAAAAATATGACTTAAAATGTTACAATACTTAGCAACTGTGAGCGCTCTCCTGGCTCAGGCTGAAAAGTGTCGTGGTTTCTGGCAGGGGTATGGCAACGATTCGCTTCGTCAACGAGAACCGAGAGATCTTCGTCGCTGAAGGCGCTAACTTGCGCTTGAAGGCTCTGGAAAACCAGATCGATCTCTACAAAATGATGGCCAAGCTGCTCAACTGCGGCGGCAACGGCCAATGTGGCACCTGTGTGGTGGAGATTGTCGAGGGATCCGAGCATCTCTCCCCTCGCACCGAGGCAGAAAACCGCAAGCTCAAGCGCAAGCCCGATAGCTACCGCCTTGCCTGCCAGACCAAAGTGCTGGGGGATGTTTCCGTCAAAACAAAGCCCTAGCCTTGGCCCGCCTGTTTTCCCTTTGGGCAAGTCGTACTCAAGAGTGGTATGCTGACTGCCAGTTGGGCTTGTGGCATTTGGAGTTATGGAGACGAACTACCTGGGCATCTTGGCCACTCTCTTAGTCGTTCTGGTGCCCGCCATCTTCCTGGTGATTTTGTACGTGCAAACCTCCAGCAGATCTGGCGACTGACCGGGCAACTCCCACTGGCTCAAGTCGGGTAAATGCTGGTCAAAAGGGGGGATCCCCTGTGTAGGAGGGGATCCCTTCGTCTTTTGTCGTCTAGGCTGGGCGAATTAAGGGTATTTGGAGCTCTATCGGTCAAGCTGTTGCTTGAGCTGACCTAGCCCTGTCGAAAGTCCCCGCAGGCTCATACAAAAACTCAAACAGGTTGCCGTCGGGATCCTTGCCGTAGAAAGAGGCCGTGCCATCCCTGTGGGTGTGAATGGCCCCTACCGGGATCCCTTGGGATTTCAGGCGTTGGTGTTCTTGCTGGAGCTCCTCTATGCTGTCGAAGACAAAGCCAAAGTGGGGCCCTGCTGCGCGATAGCCCGGCCCCAGCAGTGCCAGCCCATCCTCTCCCGCCTTCATGTAGGCCCAGTCGGGATCCTGCCAGACGTTGACCATGCCCAGCTTTTGGTAGAACTCCACCGCCTTGGGGATGTCTTCTACCCGGATGGCGACATGCCCGAGTTGTCTAAGTGCCATGTCATCCTCTGTGCTCAAGTGAGCCAACTGCAACGGTTCTCCTCCAGATCAGCTTGACACACTCCCCACCCCGAAGGGTAGGGATCCCTGCGGTAGGACAGAACTTTAGACCCAACTTTTTGACAGCTTGAGGCTGGGATCCCAACCCAGTCCATAGGCAGGACAGAAGATGGTTTCAACCCATTGGATTGGGGATGAACCAAGACTTATCCTGTTGGCTGCGCGGCCAAGAACCGCTCCAGCTCGCTCAAAGCCTCTGCATCCATCTTGGTTTGCATAGGGCAAAACTTTGGCCCACACATAGAGCAAAACTCTGCCGTTTTGTAGATATCTGCCGGCAAGGTTTCGTCGTGATATTCTCTGGCGCGTTCTGGATCCAAAGACAATTCAAACTGCCGGTTCCAGTCGAAGTTATAGCGGGCCCTCGACATCTCATCATCCCGATCCCTGGCACCGGGGCGATGACGGGCAATATCGGCAGCATGGGCGGCAATTTTGTAGGCAATGAGGCCGTTGCGCACGTCCTCAGCATTGGGCAAACCCAAGTGTTCCTTGGGGGTGACGTAGCAGAGCATTGCCGCACCATACCAGCCAGCCAAGGCCGCCCCAATGGCGGAGCTGATGTGGTCATAGCCTGCCGCAATATCGGTTACCAGAGGTCCCAAAACATAGAAGGGAGCCTCATCGCACTCTTCCATTTGCTTGCGCACGTTGAATTCAATTTGATCCATCGGCACGTGGCCGGGCCCTTCCACCATGACCTGCACATCGTGCTCCCAAGCCATGCGGGTCAACTGGCCCAGGGTTTTCAACTCCGCCAGTTGTGCTTCATCAGAAGCATCGTGCAAGCATCCCGGTCGCAAAGAATCTCCCAAACTGAAAGAAACATCGTATTTCTTGAAAATCTCAATAATATCGCGGAAGTGGGTATAGAGAGGATTTTGTTTGTGGTGGGCCAACATCCAGCGGGCTAGGATCCCACCTCCACGGGAAACAATTCCCGTCAGGCGATGGCGCACCAACGGCAGATATTCGATCAGGATCCCGGCATGGATGGTCATGTAGTCCACCCCCTGCTGGGCCTGTTTTTCGATAACATGCAAGATGTCTTCTGCAGAAAGTTTTTCGACGTTGCCGTGCACACTTTCTAGGGCTTGGTAGATGGGCACCGTACCAACCGGCACCGGAGAAGCTTGGATAATGGCAGTACGGATTTCATCCAAATCGCCGCCTCCGGTGGACAGATCCATAACAGTATCGGCGCCGTACTTGATGGCCAACTTCAGTTTCTCCAACTCTTCCGCCAATCCTGAGGAACTGGGGGAAGCGCCGATGTTGGCATTAACTTTACAGCGGGAAGCGATCCCAATGCACATCGGCTCGAGGTTGGTGTGATTGATGTTGGCAGGGATGATCATGCGACCCCGGGCCACTTCCGAGCGGATCAGTTCCGCCGGCAGGTTTTCCCGCCGGGCCACGTACTCCATCTCTTCGGTAATCAGGCCTTGACGGGCAAAGTGCATTTGCGTTACATTTGCTTGCCCACGACGACGGGCAACCCATTCGCTGCGCATGTTGTCAACTCCAGTGCTCGCTTTCCTACGCTGGTATGAACCAGATCAGGTTCTGAGGATGTAATCTCAGCCTGGGGATAATCCCCAGACACTCCTAGCGTGGTGTGATCATATCACCGAAATAGAGATGAGGCGGGGAGCTCTATAGTCTTTATTAAAAGAGTTTGAGATAGTACTAACCCTCACCCCTGGCCTCTCTCCCCATGAGATCCTGACCCTCACAGGGATCCCAGCCAGCGCCGCCAGCTCCACCAGGGATCCTTTCCCTTGCTGGCCCTGAACAGTTCGGCCACTTCCTCGCCGGTGGGCTGGGCAATAAAAGTCTTCAAGACGCTGTAGAGGCCGGGCTCTTCCTGCTGCCACACGCTCCAGGGATCCGGATAGGCGCGAAACAGGGCTCCCTCCACCAATGAGCGCAGGTAGTAGCTGGTCTCGAAGGTGCTCAGAAACCGCTGGCGCAGACGGCGACCGGCCAGACCCACACCCACGGTGGCGGCATCCTGCAATTGGGGGTTGAGGAGAACGACGGGTTTGGGATCCCGTCCTTTGGAAGTCAGTCCAGAGGGATCCCCACCGCTGACCGCTTGGCAAACCCGCTCCACCTGATCCAAGCTGTAAACCGCTGGCATCACCAGCAGGAGGCTCTGTTCTGGGGTAGGTTGAGTCCGGGAAGTCAAGCTCTGTAATTCAATCCCTTCTGGCAGGGATCCCCATTCCCGCTGGGCCAGGGCTGCTCCGCCGGCATCGCTGAATAGCACCAAAGCAGGCGGTTGCAGCAGCTCCAAGAACGGGCGGGACAATACTTCTGGCTTGATGTCGGGGGCCAGGATCTCGATGAGCAGGCGGCGATATCCTGCTTGCATAGCCAGCCGTGTAGCCTGGATGGCCTGCTCACAGGCCTGGGCCAGGTCGATGGGCAAGTTGGGAAATTGGGTTAGTTGCAGTTGCTCGGCCACAGTCTAGTCCAATTATGATTCAGCCAGTAACCAGGGATGCTCAGCCAGACACTTCTTCCCAAGCCTTGTGGGTGAGCAACTCCTCCAGAACCCGCACCCCCCGCAGTTGGTTGGAAAGGGGCAGGTGGCCCTTGGGGGCGGAGAGATCCCAGATGAACTCGTCAGGGTAGCGAGTCCAGTGGTAGCCCTGCTTCCAGCCAATGAGCGGCCAGAGGCGCTCCCAGTTGCGGTTCACCCCCAGCCACAGTTGCCGCTGCACCGAGTAGCCAAAGCGATCCCCGGAGGCCGCCCGCCACAGGCGATCGATCGTGCGCAGATCCTCGACCGGGATCCGGCTCACCTCGGAAAAATACAGCCAGCCTCGCCGCGCCGCCCCCTCTCCTGCCGCCCGACATAGCAGTTGTAGGCTCAGCCGATCCGCCTCCAGCCAGGCTCCCGCCGATAACAGCTCCTGCAGAGGACGATAGTCGATATTCAGGGCTGAAGTCAGAGGGACGGTCACCATTGCCAAGTTGCAAAAGGTCTCCCTTGATTTTAGTCCCTGCTGTCCGTCCCCTCAGGTTTCAGGCGGGTACTTGGGCGGATCCCCGAAGATGATGCGATAGCCGATGTACGCCACCCCCAACAGCCCTGCCAGGATCCACAAGAAAGCCGAAAAGGGCATGTAGGAAAAAAAGACAAGATAAACCCGGCGACTGAGCCAAGAAAAAATAAGATAGACTGCCGCCAAAATGCCGATCCCTTGCAAGGTGCGAAAAGCCGGCACCCGCGAGAGAGGCATGCGCTGGCGTGCCACCCAGATGGAGCTAAGAAAAGTCCAGGGAGGCACCAGCAGCAAGAACATATCCGCCTGCTTCACCACCGCCTGCCAGCCGGCGGTGTTGGTGGCATAGGCCAAGTAGCCCGCCCAGAGGACAAGAGTTACCGCTCCCAAGCCGATACTTAAGCTGAGCAAAAAAGGCTCCTCCCATTGGCCTGGGATCCAGTCGCAGAGAACCCAAACCACCCAAGGGGTGGCAAAGAGCAAAAGCGCAATGGCTAAGCCATTGGCGTTGAGCTGGGTAAAAAACGTCTCCAGAGTCATGAACAGCAAAAGGAGCGAACGTCACCCTTGATGGTAATGATTCCTCCTTGAGGAAGCAATTCAATCCGTATACAAATCCACCTATTGTGGGCAATGCCCGCAAGGTTTACAGCCCGCCTGGGCACCCCGGTAAACGTTGCCAAGTAACACCAGCAGGGATAGGAGTAGGAAAAAGAAAAGGGATCCTTGACACTGGCCAGGGATCCCTTCCTGTAGTCTTTCCTAAAAAGCTCAAGACATTTTCTATGGCGTTGCTGAGGGAATTAACCCAAGCCACTCTCCCCTTTTGCAAGAAGTGAGTCTGGCATCGGAATCCCTACTCCTCCGGATCCATCCGCCTCAGTCCATTAACCCAATCTACAGCCCTTGCAGCACCGTATCGGGGCGGGCCGACAGATTCTGGATGCGGGTATCCTGGGCAGGCGGGGTGTCTGCTTGGGTGAACACGCCGATCTGCCGCAAATACCGAGCCAAGGCATCTTGTTCGCTGCCGGGGGTATCGAAGGTGATGCCGGAACTGGGGGCCAAGTTCACCCGGTTGGGGTTGGACAGGCGAGGGAAGGGATAGTCATCCCCACCGTTGGCCAAGAAGTCCAGGGTCACCAGGCGGAAGGTGCGTCTGGGATCCCCTTGCACTTGGCCGTTGCGCACCACCACATCCCGACCTGTGGGCGTATCCACCCGCAAGGAGAGGACGCGGGATCCCGGTGGCCGCGAGGGATCAAAGCTAAAGGCAAAGCCGCCAATTTGCGGGAAACGGCCCGGCGTAGCTCCCGGCTGGGTTTGCGCCACCCCGTGTTCCACTATCTGCTTCAGTTCCTCAGCGGTGACGGTCAACAGAGAGAGGCCGTTGTTAAAAGCAAGGGCCGTTTCGATGTCCAGCTGAGAGATTTGACCGGACTGCTTGCCGGCCTCAGGGTTAGCAACCGGTGGGATCCGCCGCACCGGCTCGCCGCCGCCACCCCCTGTGGTAGCTCCGATGGGAGCGCGAATGCCGCCACCATTTTTCAGGGAGATGACCGTAGAAGGATCAACCGTTCTGGCGTAGGCCAGGTTGGCATCGGCAGTGAGGTTGCCCAGGTTGGTTTCCTCAGTGCGCACCTCTGCCCGCAGGCCGTTGAGAAATTGGGTGGTGGAGCCGAAGGTGCGGCCATCCTTGGTGCGGATGATGTTGCCGATCTCATTGGCCACCCGAACCACGTCAGGATTGGGGGTGCCCCTGACAGCTGCTACCCCTTGGTCGTCGGTGGCATAGGCACCGCTCACCGGGTCAATGCGGGCAATAACCCCGTTGGCGTCGAAGCTGACCACCAGGCGGCCCACGTAGCGATAGTTGGAGCCGGTGTTGACCACCGCCACCGGTTGACCACTGGCAGAGGAGCGCAAGATGGGGTAGTCACCCGTGCGGGTATCCGGCAAATCGGTGCGCAGGCGGTCGGTGGGCTTGGCAATCACCCGGTGGGATCCCCCGGCAATGATGATGTCCACATTTCGCAATTGGCTGGCTAGGCTCACCTCGTTTTGCAACTGCTGCAGGTGGGCCAGGAGGATAATTTTGTTGATGCCTTGGGCAGTGAGTTGATCGACAAAGCCCTGGATCAGGGCAGCACTTACCTGGTCGGTGTCGTCCACTCTGCCTTCCACCCTCACCTCTGGGCCGGGGCTGGAAATGGCAGCCAAGCGAGTGGTGGTGGCTCCCACCAAGCCAATTCGCTGCCCTCCTACGGTAATCACTGCTGTCTTGGCAATTCTGCCTCGAATGGAGCTGGCCTCTTGGCCATCGGCGGCAAAGTCAGCGCTGGCCAATTCCCCGGTGCCGCTGAAGCTGAGGTTGGCGCTCAGATAGGGAAAACGAGCCCCAGCGTAGCCGCGGCCCGTGTCGGGCCGAATTAGATCGCGAATCTGGCGCGTGCCTTGGTCGAACTCGTGGTTGCCGAAGGCAGCCGCCTCAAAGCCAATGGCGTTGATGATCTCGATATCGGCTTTGCCAGGGGTGAGGTTGTAACGGCCTTGCAGAGACCGATCCGTGCTGGCGTTGTAGAAGGGGCTGGGGATATAGTTGTCCCCACTGGAGAGCACCACCGTGTTGGGAAATTGGGGGCGCAGAGCATTCACCACCGCCGAGAAGCGCGGCGCATCTTGTACGGCAGCTATCGAGGCTTCCAAGTCGCTGGCGTGTAGGATTTGTAGGGTAAAAGCGGGCGGCTGAGTCGAGAGGGCCACATTGGGATCCGAGGCGATAAACCCTGCCCCTCCGCCGGTTGGGGGAACCGAGCTGCTGCTACCGCAGGCGCTGGCCAGGCTCAGCACCAAACACCACAACCCGACCCACAGGGACCTGGCCAGAGGGTTCAGCCAATCCGGGAGCCATCTCTTGGCAGGGGCAGACCCTCGAGCACGGCAAGCTGGTTTCATGACAATTCCTTCACTCCATCCACAAGAGAGGACGCATCCGCGTTCACGTTACCAAGGCTGGGATTGGGGTTTCGCTATGACCTGTTTAAGGTTAGGTCAAGCCTAGGTTAAACTTCCCCTGGATCCCAGCCAAATTGTTGCAAGTCCACCTGGCCCTCGGCGTCGAAGTGGATCCCTTCGGCTTGCAGCAGCGCTTTCTGCAGGTCGTCGTAGCCCAGGCGAAAAGGGGAGTAGGAAATGCAGCCCTGGGCGTTGATCACCCGTTGCCAGGGGATATCGGTATTTTGGCCTTGCAGGCGAAACAAAGCATAGCCCACCTGCCGGGCATAGCCAGGATAGCCGGCGGCCCGTGCAACTTGGCCATAGGTGGCCACCCGACCGGGGGGGATCCGCCGCACCACTTCGTAAAAACGCTGGTAGAGGCTGACGGATTTTGGCTCGGCTTGGCAAGACTTCTCGACATCACTCCCTGCCCTAAAGGGCAAGGATTCCTTCCCAGGCTGCAGGATGACTCCTACTTTCTGGGCTACACCACCCTTGCGATTAGTGGGGGATGCCATAACCCCAACTACCGGGATAAACTCCCAGATACTTCACTCTTCTGACACTGCGCCATATTCAAGTTGGCAGAGTTCGCTCCGCACCATAACACAAAGCTGCCCTGTCGCGACAGCGGGCCGTAGGCTTTAAGGGCGGGGCTTGCAACCCAGCTTTCTCGGTCACCGGGATCCTCGCCCAAACTTGGCAGACAATGAAGTACGGAACTGATTGGCTCTCCGCATCCATGAGCTATTTGATCGCGGTACTGCCGGATCGTATGGCCGCTGAGGCGGCCTACAGCGCCCTGGAGCGAGCGGGCTTCCCGCTAGAGCGATTGCACCTACTGGGGCGAGGCTACAAAACCGCCGATGAGTTTGGGCTGATCGATCCGGCCCGAGCCGCCCGCCGTCAGATGCAGCGTTTGGCCATTTGGTTGGTGCCCTTTGGCTTTTTGGCTGGGGTGGGGTTCAGCGTCTTGAGTGGCTTGGATACCTTCGCCTGGGCGGGATCCCTGGGCAACCACCTCATCGGTGGAGTGTTGGGTGGAGCCGCAGCGGCCATGGGCAGCTTTTTTGTCGGGGGCGGGGTGGGCTTGTCTGGTGGCTCCGGCGATGCCTTGGCTTACCGCAACCGCCTCGCTGCGGGCAAGTACGTGCTCATTGTGGAAGAAGAGAACGAAACCCGCCTCCGCGAAGCCACGCGGATTTTGCGCCAATTTGAGCCGGAGAATCTGCAAGGGTACAGAGAGCGCCCGTAGACTGGGAGATCGGGGTGGCTACTGAGGGCAACTCAGGGAGGTCTGAAAGCATGTCTTGGCTTTGGCAGCAAGTCCCATCGCCGCTTGGGCGGTGGCGGAAGGAAGGGATCCCCAGCTTTGCCGCTGCTGGGGGTGCACTGGCAGTTACGGGGTTTTTTTCGCCGGCTTTTGCCCACCACGCCCTGGGAGGGAAACTGCCTGCAACGGCCTGGGAGGGATTTCTCTCCGGGCTGGCTCACCCTGTCATTGGCTTGGATCACCTGGCCTTCGTCGTGGCCATCGGTCTTGTGGCGGCGGGGCAGCCCTGGCGCTACGGGATCCCGCTGGGCTTTGTGTTGGCGGGTCTGGTGGGCACTGGGATCCACCTGGCCGGCTGGGATCCCCTGGGACTGACGGAGCTGGCCATTGCCTCTTCCGTGGTTCTCTTCGGCTTGCTGCTGGTGCAACCGCGGCAGATCCCAAGTTGGCTCTTGCTAATGGGGGGATCCCTGGCGGGGCTATTCCATGGCTATGCCTACGCCGAAACCATTATCGGCGCCCAACCCATGCCTTGGGTGGGATATCTACTGGGGTTGAGCACCGTCCAGTATGGGGTAGCTCTCCTGGCCCTTTGGGCAGCAGAACGCTGGGGGTTGCGGATCCCTGGCTTAACTCGCTGGGCCGGCTGGGCGATTACAGTGGTGGGGGCTGCCTTCCTGACCTTGGCAGTGGTGGGCGCGTAAAAAGCGCTAATTTTGCTCCCTTGCGCTCGGGATCCCCGATCCGGTACAAGGATAGCGGTGAAGATCTGTAAAACGAGGGGAGATCCCATGGAGCGCACCTTTATTGCCATCAAGCCAGACGGCGTGCAGCGGGGGCTGGTGGGCACCATCATCCAGCGCCTGGAGAGCCGGGGCTACCAATTGGTGGGCTTGAAGCTGGTGCAAGTGAGCCAAGAGCTGGCGGAAGCCCATTACGCCGAACACAAGGAGCGCCCCTTCTTCCACAGTTTGGTGAAGTTCATTACCTCGGGGCCGGTGGTGGCTATGGTCTGGCAGGGCAAAGGGGTGATTGCTGCCGCCCGTAAGCTCATCGGCAAGACCAACCCCCTGGAGGCAGAACCGGGCACCATTCGCGGCGATTTTGGCATCGACATTGGCCGCAACCTCATTCACGGCTCCGATGGAGTTGAAACCGCGCAGCGGGAGATCGCCCTTTGGTTCGATGAGTCGGAATTGGTGAGCTGGACACCGGTTGCCCAAAGCTGGATTTATGAATAAGTATGGCTATTGCAAATCGCCAACCTCATCTCCAACGGCAGTGCTATGATCCCCAGTTATCCTCTGCCTTCGGCACAAAGGCTAGGAGCAAAGTCTGTGCAGCACTCCGGGGCAATATCTCAAACGGGCTTCAATTGGCTGTGAACTGCTGCCCTGGAAGCGCCTCGACCCACCCCTTCTCTGCCAAAACTTGAGCGGCAAGCAGGATTTGTTTCTTGCTGAATTGCCGTTTCCTTTCTGCCCAGGCGTGGAAACCCTCCACCAGCGCCTCCGCCGTGGCAGGGTGCTCCCGAGTCAAAATCCAGTGAGCAGTAGCGAGCAGTTCTAAACCGTACGGCGACTCAAAGCCCTCCACGAGGTCACTGACACGCTCAAAGCGTTCTCTCGTCTCTGGCTGATCGGCGAGATAGCTGTGGGCCTCCTCGATGGCGCCAGGCACCAGCTCCAGCTTCTTGTCTGGTCGGTCACTCCCCGATCCGTACCCAGAGATGTAGTAACCCTCGATTTCCTTAAGAACATGCCGCAGGTTCTCGGCGTAGGGTCCATGAACGCCCTTTGTAAATCGCAGGCGAAGCGGCTCCCCGGCTTCCTGCAGGAAGTACATCAGCTTGTGCAGCTCAAGCAAAGAGACAAACGGAACAAGTAGACCGTTTACATAGCGCTCCATAAGGCCCACCAGCACCGCTCTTCCCGGCGTCAAGGAAGGGATCTGGCCGCGGCGCATGCTCTTCGGTAAAGGCTGAGGCCCGGTGGGCTCAAAGACAAGGATGTGGACGTCGGGAAGTTCTGCTAGCGCCTGCTCGATGCGGGAGCGCACATCGGGCCAATGAAGACCCCCGAGGCCGCAGCCTAGGGGTGGCAAAGCGACTGAGCGCAGACCAAGATGCCTGATCTCCTCGGCAAGGGACTTCAGCCCAGCTTCTATATCCTCGATCCGCGACTTCCCCCGCCAGTGGCGTTTTGTGGGGAAATTGATGATGTAGCGCGGATTGGTCAGGTTTCCGGTCTCGAAAACGAACATTTTGCCCGGTTGGACTTCCCCCCGCCGGCAGGCTGCCGCGTAGGCCTTGAAGTTCCCAGGCCATGATTTCAAGTGCTGTCGCAGAACCAGTAACAAGAATCCCCTGCCTAAAAGCGGGGGGGTATGTCAAAATCCCTTGCAAGTTGTCTACATGGGTAATGTGGTAGATTTTGGGACTTTCTGGAATTGGCGCCATACCTCCGCTCTACGATGCAGCTTTGAAAAAGGCAGAGCCAGATGCGCTTCAGTCGGAACGAGAGTTGAGACCGACAGGCTTTTGAGCAGTGGAGCTCTCGCTTGGCTCGGGCAGATAGAGACGTTCTTCCGAGGCGTCATACTCAAATAGCTCCGCATAGCGTCCCCAGTCAATGGCGGTGGCAAACTGCCGTTCGGCTTCAGCGTGGGGGAAATGTTCATCCCAGAGATCCAAAAAGAAATCCGCCCGCATGGAGCGGCTGCCTTTTTCTTCCAGGGTCTGCAAGATGCTGCGGAACACGGGAACCCGTGCCAATAGCTGTTGTCGGAAGAGATCCTTGCTGCGCAGGATGGTGGTGTTGGCAAAGTCCTGGCCAATTTCGGTCAGTTGCACCACCCCGCTGGCCACCTCGGCAAAGCCCAACAGCACCGCCGCATCCAAAATCGGCAGCAGATCGTCCACGGCCAGTTGCAGCCGCTCGGCCAAATCGGCAATCTCCGCCCGCCCTTGCGGCCACTCCACGATCAACTCCAGCAGACCGCTGATCCCGCCCACCCGTGCATGGGGCAGAGGCAGGGCATAGGGGGAAGTGGCCTTATCACCAGCCAGCGCAGGCAGAGCCACCTCTCCGGTAACAGCAATTTCGGGGTTGGTCATGATCTCGTAGATGTAGTCCACCAAGGACTTGAAGCGGGGATCCGTGCGCTCGTGGGGCCGCGGCAGATCTATTCTCACCTCCCCCCGGATCCGCCCCGGGTTGGATCCCAGAATCACCACCCGATCCGCTAAAAACACCGCCTCTTCGATGTTGTGGGTAACGATGAGGATGCTTTGGGAAGGGAAGGCTTGCGCATTCCACAGCTCATCAATTTCCCCCCGCAGGTTTTCCGCCGTCAGCACGTCCAAAGCGCTAAAAGGCTCATCCATAAACAGCACCTTGGGCTCCAAGACAAAGGCGCGGGCAAAGCCCACCCGCTGCTTCATCCCCCCCGAAAGCTCCTTGGGGTAAGCGTTCTCAAACCCATCCAAGCCCACCAAGTCAATGGCCTTCAGGGCCTTTTGCCGGCGGATCTCGCGGGGGATCCCTCGGGCTTGCAGCCCCAGCTCCACATTTTCTTGCACGGTCAGCCAGGGTAGGAGAGCAAAGCTCTGAAACACCATCGCCACATCGGGGTTAGGCCCGCGTAGAGGCTGGCCGTTGCTCAGCACCCGCCCTTGGCTGGGGGGGATCAGGCCCGCCATGATGCGCAAAAGGGTGCTTTTGCCACTGCCGCTGCGGCCCAGCAGAGCCAAGACCTCCCCTGCCCGCACTTGCAAATCAATTTGGCTTAAAACGGTAAACTCCCCCTTGCCCTCTGGCAAAGGAAAGCGCTTGTAGACTTTCTCAACCTCAATTAAAACGGGGGAAGCTGCAGAGCTCATAGAGAGATTGCCTCAGAAACTGAAAAGACTAAAGGTGATATTTTTCTTCTGCCAACCGATACAGCCGTCGCCAGAAGAGGCGGTTAAGGCCCACCACAAACAAGCTCATCATGCCAATGCCCAAGGTAATGCGGGGCCAGTCCCCCACCGAGGTTGCCTCGGCAATGTAGGTGCCCAACCCCGTAGCCGTCAGGGTGGTGGATCCCCAGGCCACAATCTCCGAGACAATGCTGGCGTTCCAAGCGCCGCCGCTGGCCGTGACTCCCCCGGTGACCCAGGCGGAAAAGATCCCTGGAATGATCAGCTTTCGCCAGCGCTGCCATCCTCGTAAGCCCACATCCACGGCCATTTCTCGCAAGTCCGTGGGGATGCTTTGGGCACCGGCAATGGAGTTGAAAAGGATATACCACTGTGCTCCCAGCGACATAAGCAAAATGCTGCCCCACTCAATGCTGATCTGGGTGCGGATAAAAAACAACGTGGCAAAAGGAAAGAGGAAATTGGCGGGAAAAGCTGCCAGAAATTGCACCACCGGCTGCAGCAGTTTTGCCAGCTTTGGATTAAAGCCAATGGCCACCCCAATGGGAGTCCAGATCACCGTGGCGAACACCAGCAACACGCTAACCCGCAGCAAGGTGAGGATCCCCAGCCCAAAGCTCAGCAGCACCTCCCCAAAGCCCACAGTGGTGGCCACAAAATCAACAATCCAAATCCCAATGCCGCCAATAGCTATCCAGGAAAGCTGAGTCAGCAGCCGCTCGCGGCGTCGCTCGACCTCAGGACTAAGGGGATCCACCCAACGGGGGCGAGTTAAGTGGGACAACAGCCGATCCACCAACTCTGCCAAGGGGGACAGCCAACTGCCGATCAGCCGCGGGATCCGCGCCGTGGTCAGCAGATCGTACAGCCAGGATTCGGGGGCAGCAGCCCCGCTGCTCTGTTCCAGGCGAAACTTATCCGACCAAGCCACCAAAGGTCGCCAGAAGAGCTGATCCACCAGCAGGATCACCCCGGCCATGGTCAGGAGCGCCCAGCCCAGCTTGGGCAGATCCTCCGCCTGGACGGCCGCTTCCACATAGGATCCCAGGCCCGGCAGCGTGTATTCCTGGTTGAGCACGCTGATGGCTTCGCTGGCTGCCACAAAGAACCACCCTCCGCCAAAGCTCATCATGGCGTTCCAGATGAGGCCCACCATTGCCGCCGGCACTTCCAACTGGGTAAAGCGCTGCCACCCCGACAGGCGATACAAGGTAGCCGCTTCCACCAACTCTTGAGGCAGCGTGCGCAGGGATTGGTAGAAGGAAAAGGTCATGTTCCAGACTTGGCTGGTGAAGATGGCAAAGATAGAAGCCGCCTCCAGCCCCAGCAAGCTGCCGGGAAAAAGGGCAATAAAGCCGGTGACGGTAATGGAGAGAAACCCCAACACCGGCACCGATTGCAAGATATCCAACAGGGGGATCAAAATTCGCTCGGCCCAGCGGCTTTTGGCAGCAATGTAGCCATAGATCAAGGTAAAAAGGGTGGAAAAGGCCAAGGCAATGAACATGCGCAAGGTGGAGCGGGCCGCATAGTAGGGCAGGTTGCGCGGATCCAAGTCGATCCGGGGCACCACCGCCGGGGGCTGAAACCGCTCAAAAGCCCCTACCCCCACCTGCGCCACCAAGGCCAGGAGAACCAACGTGCCCAGAATGATGGCCCCATCGGCAGCCCCCGCTGGCAGCCGACGCAGCGCCTCCGGAGAAGGAAAAGTCCTCATGTTCCCTGACCAAGCCCGGCATCCGCGCCCAGTGTACACCGTTTGCGGTTAGCCAGGATCCAGCCGGCTACTCTTCCGGCAAGTCGGGGGGAGACTCCTTCCACTGGGGATCGTCCAAGATGGCTTTTTTGGTCTGCTTGAGTTGTTTCCACAGCTCCTTGATTTGCCAGTAGGCTTCTTCCGGGGTAATTTTGCCCCCGGTTTCCAAGCTACAAATCAAGGACACTTTATTGCTAAATTCCTGCAGGTTGGCATCAAAAACTAGGTTCTGCGGCTTCACTTCGCCCCAGTAGGGATAGCGAGGCGAAATGAATTCATCTTTGTTGGGAGGTTTGTTGGGAGGAGTTGGTTCTGCCACGGCCTAACCAGGGTAAAAGAATGGTTCACAACAAGAAGGTCAACATGAAAAGCTCCATTAAAGCAGGATCTACTAGCCCAGTTTATGGGCGTTTTCTCTTAACCGGCTTGGGTACTTTTGTGGGATCTCGCAGAGGATAAAACGGCTCTTGAATAGACGCTTCCCCACGTGTCGAGGGGGTGGAACTCTTCCTGGCTTTGGGTTGGGGGGGGGAACGCTTCAGGCGTGGGCGCGGCGGCGTTTTGAGTACTGGGCCGATGGGAGTGCCCGCCTCCACATAGAGCAGGGATCCGCGGCGGCGCACCTGCAGATCCCAGAAATTGCCTACCCCTTTGCCCGGCAGGGATCCAATCAGGCGCAATTTGAAGGCTTGGGGCTTGGGGGCTGCGGCTCCATCCTTCTGGACTCGCTGAGAGGGAGAGTTGGCGGAAGCTTTTTTGCCCGATTGACGGATCTTGACAATGATGAACCCTTTCTCCTGGGATTGAAAAACGACCTCGCCCCGGATGGAAAACCAATCCGGCACCACTGTTGGACGGGATCCCTCGGGGAGAGTTCGCCCCATTTCTTCTGGGGCCCACACCCCCAGCAACTGCACGTGCAGATCTTCGGTTTTGTCGCGGGTGCGAGGATAAACCACCCACAGATAGTTGCGTTCCGGCCGTAGATGCTTGCGTACCAGGCTCATCACCCGGCCCAGCAATACGGCATTGAGATCCAAGCCATCCGAGGTGCGCAAAATCCCGCGGGTAAAGTGCTCTGGGGAGGGGATGTATTGCCCTTCGATGAGGCCGATGGCTCGGTATTGCATCTTCTCCCCAGGCGGCGGGATGGGTTCCAGACAGACTCGCTCTCTTTCTGCCGCTTTCTTTTCCCCCAAGGTAGCGGTGGTGCTGACAACGGGCTGCAAGGACTCCGTCCCGCTGTCGCGAGCAGCACCAGGATCCTGAGCTTTTGCCGACGACAGGGATCCCTTGGCCTCACCCGTTGAGCTGGGTCTGGGGGGCCGTACCGGTCGAAAGGGAGGTCTCAGATCGGAGGACATTGTGACGGTTCCGTTGCTGTCAATTCAGAGTGCTCGGCGGCAGACATTTACCGTTGCAAAAACAGGCCATAACTTTGCTCTTGACCCAAGACCTGCTCAACACACCATTCACTAGCCTAACAACGCCCAACAGCGTCTTTCCATCCTGCTTCCATTGACAAACTCCCAGCAGGTGCCCTCGTCGGGAACTGGGGAGCCAGCAGTTGTCAACACTGTAGCCGACGTGTAGCCAATACTAGCAACTGTTCCAAGGGAATGGTTCTCAGGCCGCAGAATGTTTATCCCCCAGACAGAACCATTTCATCTTTATGGTCATTTCGATTCGAACTAGGACATTATACTCACACCCAAAACATTGAAGGTGCAGAGCCAGAAGGCTTTTCTCAGTAGCCCAGGCGTCTCACCCTAAGCTGAAACGAATAGAGTACCTGTAGTTTTTTCCAGCAACGCTGACTGGAGCCAATAGAGGTGTTTTTGCACAGCCGGGATCCAACTGGCCGATCCCCAGGGCTCTCTAAGGGCTGGATTGCATTCCCTCAGCCAAGGGGATCCATTCAGCCATCTTGAAGCTCATCGCTTAGGCAGGCGTTACCCACACCTGGGGAGTAAAACTGCCGTGTAGGCCATAGGGAATGTGGTGCCGCAATGGGATCCGCGCAACCGGGCCGGCTGTCAGGTCGGCTGCTTCTAGGATCACCACTTGAGAGCGCTGGCTGGCCGCATCAAAAACCACCGTCACGATCCACCCTGCCTCTTCTCCCTGGTCTTCTGGATTGGGGATGAACACCGGTTCTCCCACAAAGCCGCGGGGGGCAAAGCTGTACTGCTGCGTGCGGCCTGTGGCGGTATCCAGCTTGAGGATGGCCTGTAGGGGAGCATTGGGGCCGGGGGCATGGGTGGCCCCGATGTAGATGTAGCGGTGGGATCCCCCCATTTGAGCCGGGTGGATGGCCGGAAACTCCACCGAGCGATCCAGCAGCAGTTCTCGGCGCACACTGCCCGCCTTGGGATGCAGATAAAACCGCCACAGCTTGCCCGCTGGAATTTGGGCAAAGTCAATCTGCAGGTAATCGGCATCCGGCTCCAGGGCAGGGTAGCTCTCATAGAGGACGGCATCCACCACCACCTGATCCCCGACTTCGTAGCCGTTGACAAAATGGAAAACAAACCCCGGCTCCGTTTCCAGTTGCAGCGGCTCGTCGCCCTGGGGAAAGAGCCAGATGCGGGTCGGCTCCCCCGGTTTCAAGGTCAGACAGGTGCCCGCCGGTTGCCAGCCCAACACAAACGGCAGGGGATTGAAAGCCAAGGGATTTTGGAAAAAGATGCGGTAGCGGGGTGTCCAGACAAAATCATGCAGAAAGGCAAAGCCCCGCAGGCGGTAATCCCGCTTTTCCACCAAGCGCCCGCGCGAGTCCAGACGGTAAAACAGCAACGTGGAGTTCTGGGCAGCCCGCACCCCAAAGGCGATGAGATCTCCCGTGTGGGGATCCCGCCGGGGATGGGCAGTGAAAGGCTGGTTGGCTGAGATCCCTCCTGCAAACGTTTCGATCCCCTCGGTGGCCAAGGTGGCCGGGTTCAGCCGGTAAGGGGCACTGGCCTCCCACAGGGCCAGCAGCTTATCTCCCTGGTAGATGACGTTGGTGTTGGCGGGATTTTTAAACCGCAAGTCGAGAAAGTTGCTCCACCAGCCGCCCGGCTTTTGAGTGCCAAACACCCCTCGGTAAAGCACCCGACCGGCTTTTTCCTCTGCTTCAAACTCGCGGGTGCGCACAAACCGGTTGCGAAAATGAACCTTCCCCTCCACAAAGGTGATGGCGCAGACCATGCCGTCGCCATCGAACGGGTGCCCGTAGCGCTGGGATCCCACCTCCAGCTTGCCTGGGCCGTTGCGAAACAGGGTTCCCCGCAACCCTGCCGGGATCCGTCCTTCGATCTCCGTAATCCAATAGTCGTACTCCTGGGATAGGGAGCGATAGCCCAATTGCCAGTCGGTGGTGCTGTAGGGAAGGGAAGCGACGCTGACCATGGAAGATCTGCATGCAACGCCCTCTATTGTTGCTTAAACTTTTGTGAAGTCGCCAGTTTTTCTGGGCCCGGATAGCCACCTTGGTTGGGATCCCCAAGATGGAGTCGCCCCGATTCGACTATGGTAGGAAATGCCCCCAAAGCGCCTGACAGGATTCACAGTACCCATGTTTGATGCCCTCTCCGAGAAGTTGGAATTGGCCTGGAGAAAGCTGCGCGGCCAGGACAAGATCACCGAAACCAACATTCAAGAAGCTCTGCGGGAGGTGCGGCGAGCCCTGCTGGATGCGGATGTCAACTTGCAGGTGGTGAAGCAGTTTATCGAGGATGTGCGGGAAGCTGCCCTGGGATCCGAGGTCATCCTGGGGGTGACACCGGATCAGCAGTTCATCAAGATCGTCCACGACGAGCTGGTGAAAGTGATGGGGGAAGCCAACGTGCCCATTGCCCAAGCGGAGCAGCCTCCCACCATTGTCCTCATGGCCGGTTTGCAGGGATCCGGGAAAACCACCACCTGCGCCAAGTTGGCTCTGTATTTGCGCAAGCAGGGCAAGAAGTCTCTCATGGTGGCCGGAGACATCTACCGTCCGGCGGCCATCGACCAGCTCAAGACGCTGGGCCAGCAAATTCAGATCCCCGTTTTCGACCTGGGCAAAGCAGATCCCGTCGAGATTGCCCGGCAGGGGGTGGAGACGGCCCGGCAGCAGGGCTACGACTATGTGATTTTGGACACTGCCGGTCGTTTGCAGATTGACCTGGAGATGATGGCAGAGCTGGAGCGGATCAAGGCGGCGGTGCAGCCCCACGAGATCCTGCTGGTGGTGGATGCCATGATCGGCCAAGAGGCAGCCAGCCTTACCCGAGCCTTCCACGAGCGCTTGGGCATCACTGGGGCCATTCTCACCAAGCTGGATGGGGACACCCGCGGTGGGGCCGCCCTTTCCATTCGCCAAGTGTCCGGTCAGCCCATCAAGTTCATCGGTGTTGGCGAAAAGGTGGAAGCGCTGGATCCCTTCTACCCGGATCGCATGGCCTCCCGCATTCTGGGTATGGGGGATATCCTCAGCTTGGTGGAAAAAGCTCAAGAGGAAATCGACCTGGGAGATGCCGCCAGCATGGCGGAGAAGATGATGACTGCCCAGTTTGATTTCACCGATTTCCTCAAGCAGATGCGCCTAATTAAACGCATGGGATCCTTGGCAGGGCTGCTGAGACTGATGCCAGGGATGGGCAAAATCAGCGAGGAACAACTGCAAAAGGGACAAGACCAACTGGCCCGCGCCGAAGCCATGATCAACTCCATGACCCCCGAAGAGCGGCGCAACCCGGATCTGTTGGCCCGCAGCGTCAGCCGCAAACGACGGGTGGCCCGCGGATCTGGCCACAAGCTGGAGGATGTCAGCCGACTGGTCAGTGATTTTCAACGCATGCGCGACATGATGCGCAACATGGGCATGGGTGGCGGTTTTCCCGGTATGGGTTGGGGGGGTGGGCGTACCTCTCTTCCCGGCGGGGATCCCAGTTGGCGCGGACGTTCAACGGCCTCTCCCTCTCGGCAACAGCCCAGCCGCAAACCGGGCAAAGGTGGGGGCAAAAAAGGGGGCGGCAACCGCGGATTTGGGGGCAAGTAGGATAGGACTATGCCCTTCCACGTTGTTTTGGTTGCCCCAGAGATCCCGGCCAACACGGGGAATATCGCCCGCACCTGTGCAGCCACCGATACGCCTCTCCATCTGGTGGATCCTCTGGGGTTTCGCCTTTCGGATCGCTACCTCAAGCGGGCGGGGCTGGACTATTGGCAGCACGTCCAACTGTATCGCTACCCCTCTTGGTCTGCTCTGGTGCAGGCCCACCCTGAGGCCCGGTTCTGGTGTTTTAGCGTGCGCGGCAAAGCCCTTTATACGGAAGTAACCTATCAGCCGGGAGACTGGTTGGTGTTCGGCAGCGAAAGCCGGGGGTTGGATCCCATGTTTTTGGAAACCTATCCCAGCGTGCGCATTCCGTTGCGGGGGCCGGTGCGCAGCCTGAACCTCAGCAATGCCGTAGCGATTGCCCTTTTTGAGGCGCTACGTCAGCAGGGATCCCTGACAAAAGAATAAGTGGTCGGGTTGGCCCTGATATAATAGCTACTTCTCCCCGTCAGGAAGATGTGTGCTCTGCAGTATCTGCGCCCCGACTTGCTCTACCTCAAGCCCTACGACGCTGTGCCAGCCCCGGCTGCCGACAAGCTGGATGCCAATGAGTTCCCCCTCGATTGGCCGGCGGGCTTTAAGCAGAAGCTCTCCCTCCTTTGGGAAAAGGGGATCCCCAGCAACCGCTATCCCGATGCCCACCACCGGGGCCTGAAGCAGGCCATCGCCGCCTATGCCGGAGCGGAGCCAGAGCAGATCAGCCTGGGCAATGGGTCGGATGAGCTGATCCGCTCCCTGCTGATTGCCACCTGTCTGGGCGGGCGGGGCGGCATTTTGGTGGCAGAGCCCACCTTCTCCATGTACGCCATCCTGGCCCAGAGCCTGGGGATCCCGGTGGTGCGGGTTCCCCGCGACCCGGAGACGTTTGCTCTGGATCTAGAGCGATGTCAACAGGCTTTGAGGGAGCATCCGATTCGGGTGGTGTGCCTGGTGGATCCCAACTCGCCGACGGGGAATGGCCTGACGGCTGCAGAGTGGGAGTGGGTGGAAGGGCTGCCCGAAGAGATTCTGGTGATTTTGGATGAGGCCTATTTTGAGTTCAGCCGGCACACAGCCCTGCCCAAATTGGCGGAGCATCCCAACTGGGTAATCTTGCGCACCTTCTCCAAAGCCTTTCGCCTGGCGGCCCACCGGGTGGGCTATGCTGTGGGTCATCCACAGCTTATGCAAGTGTTGGATGGGATCCGCCTGCCCTACAACCTCACGGCCCTTTCTCAGTGGGCGGTTCAGATGGCTTTGGAGCATGCCGAGGAGCTTTTGGCCGACGTGACGCTAATTTGTCAGGAGCGGGAAGCCCTTTATCAAGCTCTGCAGGAGCTGCCAGGGGTGCGGGTGTGGCCCAGCCAAGCCAACTTCCTCTACTTCCGGGTGGCCGGCTGGGATCCCCAAGAGCTGCAGCGGGCCTGGCAGGAGCTGGGGACTGGTGTGCGCTACACGGGTGGGGGGCTGCGTCTGACGGTGGGCACCCCTGAAGAGAACCGACGGGCCTTGGAGCGCCTGCGCCAAATCCTGCAATAGGCCTCCCGGCCTGCGTTCGGAGCCAGCCTAGGTGGATGGGTCGGCGCGCGAAAAGCGCTGGATCAAGCTGTGCACCTGCTGCAAGTGTCGTTCGTCCAGATGCTCCAGCGCCTGGGCGATTTCCGCTCTGAGTCGGCTCTGGGTGTCGGTTTGGGCCCGCTGCAGCAGCCAACTTTGGACAGGGCTGGGGTGCTCCACAAAGTCAAGCGCCCAGGGATCCCGTTCGTCCAGCTCAGGTTCTGCCTGGGGCAGTTGCTCCCCCCAGCGCTCTTGAGCCTGTCGAAACTCCTCCGCCAAACGATCTGTTGGGCGCCCCTCCGCTTGGAGAACCTCTTGATACCTTTGGTGGGTCACCAGCCAGCGCTGCCGAATTTGAGAGCGTTGCTGCCTGGTCAGCCTGCCGGTTCTGCTTTCGGTGAAGCGCTCGTAAAACCTGAGCGTGTCTCGGTAGTGGCCCAATCGCTCACAAGCCAAGCCTACCTCCAGGGGCTGTAGCCACCAGGCCCGCTCCATCTGTGTGCTGGTAACCACTTCCTGCAGAAAATCTCGCAGCCCAGGGGATTTGCGCCTCAAGTCTTCCCAGTTGGTCCGGATATCCCGGGCCATGGCAGCCACCAGCTCGTAGTCATGTCCCCGCTGCCACGCCTGAGGATGGGCCTGCACCGTTTTCCAGAGCTTCTCCCACTCTCGGCACTGGATCAGAACTCGCAGCATCAGCGGCCAGTCTTTCAAGCGCTCCAGACTGGTGACGACGTCGCCGATGTACTCTGCCCACTCGCCTGTGAGGGGACGTCCTGCCTCTTGCCATCGGTCCAGCACCACCGAGTCTTGGCGGTCTTTGGATAGCCACCTCACCTTGCCGGGAAGGGGTTCCAGGTGGATCTTGGCCCGGTAGTAGGGGGAATGCTCCGTTTGGCCCCCCTGATCCCAAACCTCTACCGCCCGCTCAAATTCCTGCCGATAGAAGTGACAGATACCCCAAATCTTGTAGTACTGATTCGCGAACAGCTGCCGCTGGCCGAGAAAGGCCAGACGTCCCTTCAAAGCCTCAAGGGTCTCTTGCAAAAACCAGCTGCGGGCCTCTGCCTGAGGGCAAAAAGTTTCTAAGTTGTTGAGAACTTGCTCAAGCTCTGCCAAAAATTGCTGTACACACTCTTTCCAGGTGGGATCCGTTCGCGTAAGCGGGACGAAGTCCCTATCTTTGGGGCTGACTTCAACGCTCAGCCAATCTCGCACCCGCACCACCTGTCGGAAGCGCTCCATAGACTTGACAGAGGTTCTTTGGGTCGCCACCATCAAGTCCACCAAGGGGCTGTAGTCTGGGATCCCAGGACATCCAGCAAAGTAGGCGGCGTTACGCTGCAGCTCCAACCAGGCCTTCCCTCTCCAAAAGCACTCCCAGGCTTCTCGTTTAAGATTTTTGTTGGGCAAAGCAGACTGCTCCAGGCTCAGGAACTTTTGCCCTGCGGAAACGTAATCCCTCTGGAGCTTGAGGAGCCAGGCCTGACATTCCTGTTCTAGAGGTGGTTTTTTTGCCTTCCGCGCCAGAGTTTGAACATCCTCCAGAAGTTTGAGGTTGCCCTCCTCGATGCCGCGCCTGAGAAGCTCAAGAGCTGCCTCCTGCAGATCTTCCAAGCTTGTATTGGTCCAGTACTGGATATTGATGCCTTTGACAGGGTAACCCAATACCGGTGGGTCGGTCTCCCATTCCGACCGATCCGGTTGCAGAGAAGGATGATCGAGCCAAGAGTTGGATTCTAAGCTTGGATCCCAGAACTCCCGCCAACCGGCAGAGGTGTCCACAATGGCCAGGGCCTCGATGGGGCGGGTAATGCCGACATACAATTGGTTGAGAAAATAATGGAGTTGCAGGGATATCGCCTCCCCAGCTCCTCGGGCGTAATAATTAAGCTGCCGGTTAAAGTTTTGTCGATAGGCGTTTCCAAACTTGTAGAGGATAACTTTTTTGAACTCCATTCCCTTAACAGACGTAGCAGTTTGCAGGAGCGGTGGTTTAAGATTCTGCTTCAATTCCTCGGCAAAGATCTTCTGGAGTTCGGGATCCTGACGCACGTAGTTCAGCTCCTCTCCCACAGGACAGGGTAAGATACAGACTGTTCCTGTGAGATCACTAAGCATTTTTCTAAGCTCATCTTCGATTAAGTTTCTTTCCTGACCATCCAGCACAAACCTTTGAACCGGCATGCCCTGCTCATGGGGACGCCAGGGCTGTTGGGGATAGATTTCTCGACTCTTGCTGAGAACTCGCCGCCACAGGTTGACTACATTGCTAAAACGAGTAACTTGTGGATTGCTGCGATAGTTGTTTCTCAGCTCCTGCGGGCCTGCAATCTCAAAGGGATGGCTCGGCAACAAGTAGGCGCGGATATGCTCGTAGAGATATTTTTTCAGAGCAGCCCAACGAAATCCCGTTGGGTTAATGGTTTGCAAGGGATCCCCGGCAAAGGCATAGGGCAGGCGCTCAATAGCCCAATCCAACTTGTATTTTCCCCAAGGAGATAAGCAAAAAATGATATTCAGCTCAAGTTGGGTAAAGTCCTGAACCTCATCGCAAAAAATGACTGGATGAATAGGATTAAGAGTGCCATTTTGCAGCACATCTCTGGCCAAATCTTGGTCATCCCAGTAGCCCTCATGGGTGGTTCGATCCCGGTAGCCTGGCCAAATCTCTTCGTAAATCTGCTCGAAGGCTTCTTCATCCACACTGCGGTCGGCCTCAGGCAATTCTCGGTAGCTATCGGGATCCAAATAGTCACTGACCTCATAGCCTTTGATCAGCGTGCGAATGGTGTGCCAAGCCAGCTCTACATCGCGGCGACCACAATACCAGCTCTGAAATCGATAAAAATTGACATACCGATCCGGTTGGTAGCGTTCTTGCCGCTCGGCAGGAAGGCAGTTCAGCAGGTAATCCTGAAAAGTGCTAAAAAAAGTTTGACATTGCTGAATTTCCTCCGTGGAGAAGCTGCACCCCTTCTCCCGATAGCGGTGGCTGATGCGCAAAATTGAACTTACCCTGTCGCGGGCTTGCTGCACCAAACTGGGGCTATAGGTCAAAAAGAGAGGGCGGTACTCAAGAGGTCTCTGTTTTGAAGTTTTGAGGTAGTGGCTGCAATAGTCGGCAAAGCGGTAGTACAACATCAGAGATTTGCCACTCCCGGCCCTTCCGTTGATCAGTAGGGGCATGGATGTACTCTGCAGGATTTCTTCCTCCTCCATGGACAAAGCCAAATTTCCCTCTGTGATCTCCTGCATTTCCAACCAAATGGTCTCATCCATCACCATGTAGTCGGGGTAGGCGCGACGGGCGTACCGCTTCCACACCTCCAAAGGTTGCGGGTGCTGGAGAATGTCTGGCTGCTTGGCTTTCATCCCAAAGAGGCAGGTTTGGCATCCCAGCTCAAACCGTTCCTTTTGCTCTGGGGCGTGGTCGTAAACCCCGATGAGAAATGGAAACAATCTCCCTGGCTGCTCGCACGCTTGTACCAAGCTGACGGCCAGATACAGGGATCCCTCCTGCCAGCATTTGACCTCTGCCTTCAGATAAAACGGCGGGAGCTGCCGGTAGAGCCTGCCTTCAATGTCATCTACCAATACCAAGCGGGATACTGCTTGGTAAGCCTGGCGCCGCTGCTCTGGAGAAAGGGCCCGTACTTGCCGAACCCATTCCCCACTTTCCAACACCAGCCGCTCCTGCGGATTGGGAGCATTCAAGAACTGTGTCCATTCATACAGCTCGTCGGGCAGAGGGGGGAGATGGTTTGGCGGATCCCCTGGTTCGTGCCGCTGCGCCAGCCACGCCTGCAAACGGTCATCGGGCACCCAGCTCCGCACCCGTTCTTGATAATCCGGATCTCGCCGTCGGTCTAAGAACTCCCGGTATTCGTGACTGCCTCTCGGCCAGAGGCCAAACAAAACCAGAACGGGTACCTCGCCTACATAGCGCAGCTCCCCCACCAAGCGAATGTTGTTGCGGAGATTACGCTTCCAGTAAGGGTAACGAACGTCAAACAACTGGCTCAAAAGGGTGCGACCCCCCTCTTCCAGCCGTTCTATCAATGCTTCTAGGTTGCACTGGGTTTTGCTTCCCAGAAATTCCTCCGGGCAATATACATACATGGGATCTCGCTGGGTATACCTGGAAGCCATCCTAGTGCCGGACTACTGGCGAAAATTGCCGCTGTGCCAAAAGTCTTAATTTTTTTCATAATCCCCACGTAGCCCACAACTACCTATGTAGCCATTTGCAAACTCACAAAACATCTCGATTCAAGCTTTTGTGAAATGCAAGGACTCCGTCCCGCTTACGCGAACGGTAAGCTCAATTCAACTCCGAGCAGGGTTGGTGCTCCCCACCGCTAGCGCGAACAGACTGAGGTGCGCCAATGCCAGATTGGATCCCTTGCCAGACCCGCTCTGGGGTGAGGGGCAGCCGACGCAAGCGAAGGCCGGTGGCTTGAAAGACGGCGTTGGCAATGGCGGGAGCGATGCAGTTGGTGGTGATTTCCCCCACTCCTTTGGCGCCAAAGGGTCCATAGGGATCCGCCTGTTGCACCAAGTGAACTTCGATGGGGGGAACTTCCTTGGCGGTGGGGATGCGGTAGTAGCGGAAGCCAGCGTTGAGGATCTGGCCTTGTTCATCTCGGATCAGTTCTTCGGAGAGGGCGTAGCCGATGCCCATGGCAGTGCCCCCCGCGACTTGCCCATAACAGATGCGCGGGTTGATGGCCGTGCCCAGATCGATGGCTTGCGCGATTTTCAGCAGCTCAATCTGGCCGGTTTCCATATCCACTGCCAATTCCACCCCCGCCACGGCAAAGGAGAGGGAAGATTCGTCGGCGGCATGGTGCAGCTCCACCTCGATGGGATCCGAAGCCCTTTGGGCCAGCTCCGGCAAAGTCAGGGATCCCTGGGGAGCCGAAAAACGTCCCTGCGCAAAACAAACTTGGCCGGGATCCGTCTGCAATCTCAGGGCAGCCGCCTGGATGAGTTTGTCCCGCAGGGCTAGGGCCGCCCGTCGACTGGCCTCGCCGGAAATGTACAAGGTGGCTGAGGCGTAGGATCCGGCGTCGAAGGGGGTTTCTTGGGTATCGGCAGCGATGAGATCGATCTGGTCTATGGGGATCCCCAGCACTTGGGCAACGATCTGGCGCAGGGTGGTATCGGAGCCAGTGCCCACATCCACTGCCCCACTGCGCATGAGAATGCGCCCAGAAGGCAAGAGGCTGAGTTTGACGCCTGCCACGTGGATCTTGGAAAGGCCGCTCCCCTGCATGGAGATGGCAATGCCACGCCCGTAGCGGCGGGATCCCTGGGGTGGGGGAAGGGGGGTGCTGAAGGCCGTTTGAATCTTTTCAAAGCAGTCCTTGAGGCCGTAGCTGCCGATGAGGTTGAAGTGGGCATCCTCTAAATCAGCATTCTGCTGATCTCGGTACCCCAGCGTGAGGGGATCCCCGGGCTGGATGACGTTTTTCAGTCGCAACTGGATAGGATCCAGCCCCAACCTGTGGGCAATTTCGTCCATCTGGCATTCCACAGCGAAGGTTCCCTGGGTGGCCCCGTAGCCGCGGAAGGCTCCCCCTGGCATGGAGTTGGTGTAGACGGCAAAGCCTTCAAACCGCTTGTGGGGGCAGCGGTACAGCCCCAAGGGTATGTAGCCCGCCAGAAATACCACCGCCTGGCTGTGGTTGCCATAGGCGCCGGCATTGGCGTAGGCGGTGATCTCCTGGGCAATCAGGGATCCATCGGCTTTCACGCCAGTTTTGACGCGAATCTGCATGGCGTGACGGCTGTTGGTGGCGGTGAATTCCTCGCTGCGGGTGAGCTCCCACTGCACAGGTCGGCCCGTCTTCAGCGTCGCCAGGGCACAGAGGGGTTCCGTGAGGATTTCTTGCTTGTTGCCGAAGCCACCCCCGATTTTGCCCTTGATCACCCGAATGCGCTCGCGAGGGATCCCCGTGATCTCCGCCAAAACTCGCTGGCAATGGAAGGGCACTTGGGTGCTGGAGCGCACCACCAGGCGGTCAAAGGACTCCGTCCCATTAACAACGGCTTCCAGCCAACTGGTGCTGACGTGGGGCTCCAGATGGGCGTGCTGTACGGCAGGGAGATGGTAGGTGTTCTCCAGAATCAGATCCGCTTCGGCAAAGCCCTGGGCCGGATCCCCACTTTGCAGGCACACGTATCCTGCCAGGTTGCGGCTGGCCAAGCGCTCCGCACCGCCGCTGCGAACGTCAATTTGCCGGGCTTCTGGCTCGTCGTGGATGACCGGGGATCCCGGCTGCATGGCCTCCAGGGGATCCAGCACGTGGGGCAAAACCTCATACTCCACTTGGATGAGCTGGCAGGCCCGCTCGGCAATGGCCACTGACTCGGCCACCACCGCCGCCACTCCATCCCCCACAAAGCGCACCTTCTCATCCAGCACAAAGCGATCCAGAGGATCCGGCACCGGCTCCGCATGGCCGGCAGTGCTGTAAGCCCGACGCGGCACATCCCGATAGGTCAGTACGGCCACCACACCCGGCAGGGCCTGGGCTTGGCTGGTGTCGATACGGCGGATTCGGGCATGGGCATAAGGGGAGCGCAGCAGCCGCAAATGAAGTAGCCCAGCAGGAGCAAAATCGCCCGTGTAGGCAGGCTGGCCGGAGACGATCTGTGGGCCATCTTGCTTGGGAACATTGCGCCCCACACTCTCCAGCTCTGATTCAGGGAAAGTGCTCCCCACCGCTAACGCGAACGAGGCCGGGATCCCTTGAATGCTGTCCAAGATGGCTTGATAGCCTGTACAGCGGCAAAGGTTGCCCCGCAGGTGATCCCGCAGCTCGGCCAAGGACTCCGTCCCGCTTACGCGAGCGGATGGGATCCCTTCCCCACAGAGCTGACGAGCACTCAAGATCATCCCCGGCGTGCAAAAGCCACACTGGAACCCCTGTCCCTCTAAAAAGCGGGCCTGCATCGGATCCCATTCCCCGCCTCTGGCCAACCCCTCGATGGTGGTGATGGCTTGGCCCTGCAAGCGCGCCGCCGGGTACAGGCAACTGTGGACGGGATCCCCCTCCAACAGCACCGTGCAAGCCCCGCAATCCCCCGAGTCGCAGGCACGGCGTACCCCCACCCAGCCCAGCTCCCGCAACAAGCTCAGCAGAGTGATCCCCGGCGGAACCACCTGCCCATAGGGTTGGCCGTTCACCTGAAATCGGATGGGAATGGGAGTGGGATCCATAACGGTCTTCTTTTTTCACTCACATCTACCCCATTCTGTTTTGAGCAAAATGTTTCGAGTGAACCATTGGATTGCCCTGTTTGTTTTCATCCCTCTTCCCCATGAGGTGAGGGGATCCTGCCTATCGCAGATCGGTTTGCCCTCCCTCGCTGGGATGGCTTTCTTGGATGATCAGAGCAGGATTTTGTGAATTCAAATCCCAAGTGCAGGCCAAGCCTTCTGTGCCGAGATCTCTTCGCTTCCCTCAACTCCATTGATGACTTAGCCTATTTACCCTAGGAGACACTATGGCAACTCTTTACTTCAGCCCGCTTTTCGAGGTACAAGCTCTGCAAGCGGAGCCCAACCGGGGACGCTCTCGCTCCTTCCTGCCCACTCCTCTGCAGGTTTGGGAGAGCGGCGAAGCCTACACCGTCCAGTTGTGGGTGCCCGGTGCCAATCGGGAACGCTTCCACATCGAGGCCACGGCTCAACAGCTCTCCATCAGCGGCGAGATCCAGGTTCACGGCCCTGAAGGTGCTGAATTGCGCTACCAAGAAGTGGAGCCCCAACCTTTTCAACGCATCCTCAAGCTGGCCCGCCGCATCCAGCCGGAGAAAGTCTCGGCCACCTATCGCGACGGCATCCTCACCCTCACTCTGCCCAAAGCCGACGCAGCGCGGGTGATCAAAGTCCAAGTGGGCGCCTCAAACCCCACTACTCCGACGGAAGCCGTGACGGTGGAAAGCCAACCTGCCTAGGATCCCCAGTCTCTCCCTCTCTTTTCAGGCGAGGGGATCTAGCCGTTCCACTGCACGCGCACCTCATCTCCCACTTTGAAACCCAAGGCACGGCTGGCATTGCCTCGGTTTTGCACGATCTCCACCCAGCCGGAGCTGCCCACCAGGGCCAGCACTTCCCCAACTTCTCCCTCAGCAAAGGTGGCCACGGAGCGGACGGGGATCCCTTTGATCCAGGCGCTCCAGCTTCGACCTTCCACCCACTGTCCGGGCAGGTTGGTGATGCCGTTGCCGAAGTGGTCGATGGCCTGGACCAGGCCGCGACAGCCGTTGGTCTCCATCTGGGGTGGCGGCCACTCCCAGCGGGTTAGTTCTGCTACGTCTAGGGGATCCCCCAGCTCCGCCAAAGGGATCCCGTTGGCCAGATGAGCGGCAACCGGGGCAAAAATATCCCGCCCATGAAAGGTGCGGCTGGGAGAGGGGGTGCGCCAATAGCGGGGCCGGTTGAGTTCCACAGCAGCCAGCGCCGGAGTTTGGGCCAAAACGCCGCTGAACAGGCCATTGTCAGGGCCAACCAAAAAGCCCGTCTCGGTTTGGATGGCTACCGCCCGGCGGCTACTCCCCACCCCTGGATCCACAACGGCCAGGTGAATGGTGCCCGACGGCAGATAGGGGTAGGCCGTCATCAGGGCAAAGCGAGCCGCCGCCACATCCTGAGGCGGGATCCCATGGCTGAGGTCGATGAGTTGAGCCTGTGGGGAAAGGGTATGAATCACCCCTTTCATAATGCCCACATAGGGATCCTGCAGGCCAAAATCCGTCAACAGGCTAATAAAAGGCATACCCTTTTGAGGCTTGAGGATCCCAGTTTAAGGATCCCAAAAGATAACAGCGCTTATGGATGGGGTGGCTAGCGGGCAGCAAGAGCAGGTTGCGGGCGCTCATACACCTGCCCCAAACGCGCCAACTGCTGCACCAGCAAGCTCAAGAACAGGCCCACATCGGTCACAATCCCCACCGACTCCAGGGATCCCCGATCGGCCAGCTTGGTCACCACTGCCGGGTTGATGTCCACGCAGATCAGCTTGACCCCGGCAGGCGTCATGTTCCCGGCACCAATGGAGTGCAACATGCTGGAGAGCATCAGCACCATGTCGGCCCCCTGCAGCAGCCGTGCGTAATCCTGCTGGGCCTTGATCAAATCCATCTCCGTATCTGGCAGCGGCCCATCGTCGCGGATGGATCCCGCCAGGGAGAAGGGCACCTGAGCGCGAATACACTCGTAGAACACCCCGCCGGTAATCACGCCCGCTTCCACCGCAGCTCGGATACTGCCATACTTGCGGATGAGGTTGATGGTTTTGAGGTGATGCTTGTGGCCGCCCTTGACCGGGGTGCCCCGCGACAGATCCACCCCCAGCGAGGTGCCGTAGAGATTCTGCTCCAAATCGTGAACGGCAATGGCATTGCCCCCCAGCAGCGCCTGCACATAGCCTTCGCGGATGAGGGTGGCCAAGTGGGATCCGCCGCCTGTGTGGATGACCACCGGCCCTGCCACCACCACCGTTTTGCCGCCCCGCTCCTTGATTTGCCGCAGCTCCCAGGCAATCTGCTCCACCAGGATCTCCACCCGCCGCTCGCTGGAGACCCCCGATCCCATAAAGGTAAACTCCTGGGAAGAGCGCTCTTTGCTGGCCTGGCGCACGGTGCGGATCCCTTCCACCCCACACACCACGGCATCCCCCACCTGCAAATCTCGAATCAGGGTGCAGTAGGCTGAAAACTCCGTCTCGCCATTGCAATCGGATCCCTTGACCACGATCACCCCATCCATGCGCTGCCGCTGCACCGGGATCCACTGGCCGGCCACCCGCACCTGCGTGGGATAGATGGTGGTGACATAAAAATCGTCGGGCGCTACCCCTGCTTTCTCTACCCGCTCCAGACGGGCATCTTGCTGGGTTTCCTCCGAGAGACGGGCCCCCTGCTCGATCAAGGCGCTGAGAATGGTATCCAGGGTCTCTTCGGTGGGAGCGGAAACGGCCAGTTCCACCGTGGAAGTGCTCTGCCGTTTTTCCCCAAGCTGAAACTTGAGGATCTGGAAGCTGCCGCCATTGTCGACAATGCAATCGACGGCTCTGGTGAGCAGGTCGCTGTCCACCAAGTGTCCCTGGAGGGTCACCGTCCGGCTGAGCACCGTGGCCACCGGATCGGTTTGGGGAGCCACCGTCTCGTCGAGGCGCAGCGTCAGGCACTTGGCCGCCCCACCGGCTTTCAGGAACTCCGTCAGCTCCGTCTGCACCACCGCAAATCCCCGCTCCTGTAGGGTGGCTTCCAGCTCTGGGCTGACCCGATTCACCAAGATCGTGCCGTTCACATCCACGGCATTGCAGGCAAAGTGAATGGCATCCGCCTCCTGAACCGGGATCCGCTTTTCAGGGGGCACCCGCATCTCGATCAAGCGGTTGGAATAGGCATCAAAAGCCGGCGGGTAATAGAGCAAATAGCCTTCGGAGAGGGGGCAAAAGCAGGTGTCTAGGTGGTAGAACCGCTCGTCCACCAGCCGCAAAGACAACACCTCGATCCCCAGCCACTTGGCCAAGTAGGGGTGAGACTCCAACATGGAGCGAAAGCCGTAGCCCGCCCACAGCCAGCGCCCTGCCCGATCCAACAGAGCATCTCCCGCCCCCTCAAAAGCCAGGGCCGGCGGCAGCTCATAGACGGTGTAGCCCTGTTCCTCAAACCAAGCCTTGAAATGGGGCTGTTCCCCCTGCCGCTCTGGGTGATAAAAACGGCTCAGCACCACCTTGGATCCCAGAATGAGCCCGGCATTTGCCGTAAACACCATATCCGGCCATCCCGGCACCGGCTGGATTAGCTTCACCTCCGCCCGCTGCGAGAGATGCCGATAAAGAGCCTGCCACTGCTGCAGCGCCCGTTCTCGGGAAGAGCGGTGGACATTCCCCACCATCCAGGGGTTGATCACATAGTCCACCTCGTAGTGATCGGGTGGGCACATCAAATACCGAATGGCACCAGGCATAGATCTCAGAGCGCAATCTGCAGCAGGGCATCCCCTAGATTAGCAGTTGCGTGAGCAGCATCCTCAAGAATCATGAAAGAATCATTATTTGTGGGAATCTTTCGCCAGCTCTGGCTGCAGTGGGCTGGGATCGGCAATGTTGGGCAATTCCAGACAGTAGCCCGCCCCATAGACGGTTTTGATGTACTGGGGGTGGCGGGGATCCGGCTCCAGCTTGGTGCGCAGGTGGCGGATGTGAACACGGATGGTCTCGATGTCGTCGTCGGGCTCGTAGCCCCACACCTCCTGCAGGATTTCGCTGGGGGAAACGGTCTGCCCATGTCGCTGCATCAGACAGTGGAGCAGGTCAAACTCCAGGTGGGTGAGCTTGATCGTTTTGCCGAACCACAACGCCTCAAAGCGCTCCGGCACCAGCGTGAGAGGGCCATAGGTGAGGATCTCCCCATGCTTAGCCGCCTGTGGGATCCGGTCTGAGCGACGCAGCAGGGCCCGCACCCGCACCAGCAGCTCCTGCACCTCAAAAGGCTTGGTCAGGTAGTCGTCGGCACCGGCATTAAAGCCCTCGATCTTGTCCTGGGTTTGGCCGAGGGCGGTGAGCATCAAAATCGGGATCTCGCTGGTGCGCTCCTCCCGCCGCAAGCGCTGACAAACGGTCAGGCCATCTACCTGGGGCAGCATCAGGTCGAGGATGATGAGATCGGGGAGAACTTGCAGAGCCAGTGCTTGTCCGCGCACCCCATCGGTGGCCTTCACAACCTCGTAGCCCGCCAACTCCAGATTGATGCGCAGGATATCCAGAATCGAAGGGTCGTCCTCAATAATGAGTATGCGAGCCATAGCCGGTTGCAGCCCAAACTGCGGATAAAACGTTTTGTTAAATGTGCTAACAAAGAGCCGAAGCTTTACGACTGGAAGTTTACTTAATTTTAGCCTCATTGCAAATCTTGCCGCGCAGCTAACCCGCAGGGTCGTCCAGCCCGGAACCGGAGGCATGGGAAACTGTTCAACCCGTTTGGGGCAAATGGGTGCGTTTTTAAGGCCTACGGCCCGCTATCGCGAACGGATCTCCCTTGGGGAAAGTGGTTCGGCACCGCTGGCGCGAACGCGGCGATGAGGCGGCGGGTATAGTCTTGCTGCGGCTGCCGGTAGATCTGGGAAGCAGGGCCAATCTCTTCGATGCGGCCTCGGTTCATGACCATCATGCGGTCGCTCATGAACTTGACCACGCTCAGGTCGTGGGAGATGAATAGGTAGGTCAGCCCCAGTTCCTCCTGCAGATCCTTGAGCAAGTTCAGCACCTGGGCCTGCACAGAGACATCCAGAGAAGACACCGCCTCATCGCAGACAATCAGGCGCGGCTCCGAGGCCAGGGCGCGGGCAATACAGATCCGCTGCCGTTGTCCTCCTGAAAACTGGTGGGGCAGGCGATCCAGCGCTTCCGGATCCAGCCCTACCCGTTCAAACAGACGCTGGGCCCGTGCTCGCCGCTCGGCAGCGTTGCTCCCAATCCCGTGCAGGGCCATCGGCTCCATGACGCTGGCTCCCACACTCATGCGCGGATCCAACGAGGCCGCCGGATCCTGAAAGATGAGCTGAATCTCGCGGCGGAGACGACGTAAGCGTTGGGGCGGCAAGCGGAGCAGCTCCTCGCCGTCGTAGATCACCTGGCCAGAGCTGGCACGGACCAGGCGCAACAGGGTTCGCCCCAGGGTGGTTTTGCCGCAGCCGGACTCTCCCACCAGCCCCAAGGTCTCTCCGGGGTAGAGGTCAAAGGTGATCCCATCCACGGCCCGGATCTCGCCCACCTGGCGGCCAAATGGCCCTCGACGGACGGCGTAGTGGGTTCGCAGATCCCGCACCTGCAACAGGGGGGGCTGACTGTACAGCCGGCGCAGCCGTTCTTCCTCTTCGGCGGCTGGGATCTCCACTTGCTGCCACTGCTCCTCCAAGGATCCCCCTTTTTCCAGAAAATCCTGGACGGTGGGCAACCGCCGCAACCGCCGCTCCAACACCGGGCGACAGGCCAACAGACCGCGGGTGTAGGGGTGCTGGGGATCCCGAAAGATCTGCTCCACCGAGCCTTGTTCGACGGCTTGGCCCCGGCGCATCACCACCACCTGATCCGCCAATTCGGCCACCAAGTTGAGATCGTGGGTGATGAAGAGGATGGCCATCTGCCGGTGCTGCTGCAGATCCCGGAGCAGGCGCAGGATTTCCGCTTGCACCGTGACATCCAGAGCGGTGGTCGGCTCATCGGCAATCAACAGTTTGGGGTTGGAGGCGATGGCACAGGCAATGGCCGCCCGCTGGATTTGGCCGCCGGAGAGCTGATGGGGATAGCGCTCCAGCATCTGGGGAGAAAGCTGCACCTCCTCGAACAGGCGAATGGCCTGGGCGCGGATCTCCACCGGCGTTAGAGAGGTGTTGGCCCTCAGGGTTTCCTGCAACTGCTGGCCACAAGTGTAGAGGGGGTTGAGGGCGGTGCTCGGCTCCTGGAAGATCATGGCAATTTGGGATCCGCGATAGCGCCGCCGTTGTCGGGGATCCAACTGCAGCCAGTCCACCGTTCCGTCAGGGCCCTTGAAGAGGATTTTGCCCTCCACCCGAGCCGAGCTGGGCAGCAGATCAATCAGCGTCAGGGCGGTCATGGTTTTGCCGGATCCCGACTCCCCCACCAGGCCCAAGGTCTGGCCGATCCCGATCTGGAAAGACAGCCCATCCACCACCGGGGATCCCGAAGGCTCCCTCCTGCTGACGCCAACTGTGCGGCTGGGCAAGAAAACCCGCAGCCCTTGTACGGTCAGCAAGGCAGAATCGGCAGCAGGAACAGCCTCGATCATGGCGACGAAAGCGCTCCGCACCGCTGGCGCGAACGCAATGGGAGGATTGGCAGGATTATAGACCACCGTCCCCGTCTTGGCCCCCAAAGTGCTCTGCACCGCTGACGTGAATGACACTTGCTTTCTGAGCCACTAACCTTGTAGAGAAACAAGTGCGGAAGGGCGGCTTTGATGCGGCGACGCCTTCTACAGCTTTGCATCCTCGGCTGGGCGATGCTCCTCACTTTGGCAGTGGGGGGCAGGGGATCCCTTCCAGTTCCACACTTTTTTAGCATCGAGGCCCTTCAGGCCCAGGCTCAACCTCTAGCCGGAGAACTGCCGCAGCCGATGCGGCTCAAACTTCCCCCCGGCCTGGATCGCTACGCCTACGACAAGGCGGTGGGAGACTACTTTGAGGAAATCGAGCCGCTTTTGCCAGGTGGAGCCTATGCCCAGTGGGCCTTCTATCCCGTCCCTATCTACATCCAAGGGGATCACCCCCAGTGGAAGGCCTCCGTGGAGCAAGCGGTGAAGGAGTGGTCGGCCTACATCCCGCTCAAGGTGGTGGCCAAAGAGGAGGAGGCTTTCTACGGGATGAGCATTTACCGCGTTCCTCCTATTGGCGGCGGGGTGGCTGGGGCGGCCCGCCCGGAGTTTTTCTTCGCCTCCGATGGCTCTTTGCAGCAGCGGGTGCGCATCGTCATTGCAGAAGGACAGGGGTTGGCCGAAATAACGGCGGTGGCCCGACACGAGATCGGGCATGGGCTGGGGCTGTGGGGCCATAGCCCGAACCTGCGGGATCTAATGTATGGCGGACACCATGCGGCGGCTACCGGCAATCGGCGGGTGTTGCGGGTGCCCAACATTACCAAGCGGGATCTCAACACCCTCAAGCGCGTCTACGAACAGCCCACCTTGATCGGGCAAGTCTTTCCCGAAAGCGAACGCAAGCTGTTCTAAGTTCTCAGGATCTTTTGCGCTCCCCGCCATCCCATGGCCAGTAGGAAGAACAGCAACTGGGTGGCGACAATGCTGGGGCCGGAGGGCAGGTTGAAGGCCGCCGAGGCGATCATCCCCAACACCGCGCTCAGTCCCCCAATGCCTATGGCCAGCAGCACATAGGTTGTAAAGCGGGATCCCAACATCCGTGCTGTCGAGGCCGGGATGACCACAAAAGCGCTCACCAGCAACACCCCCACCGAGCGAATCGCCAGGCCCACCACCAAAGCCAGCAACACCACAAAGGCCAGCCGCTGCCAGCCCACCTGAACCCCTCGTGCCCGCGCCAGCGGCTCATCCAAGGTAAGCAACATCTGGGAGGGCAAAGTCAATCCCACGTAGGCCAAGCCGATGAGCAAGAGGATCCCGCTCGTCCACAGGGCCGCTGGGCTGATCCCCAAAATGTCCCCGAACAGCAACTGGTTGAGGTTGCCCCGATAGCCGGGCAGCAAGCTGAGGGCGATAACGGCCAGCGCCAAAGAGGAAGAGTAGATGATGTTCAGCACCGCATCCGCCGACAGTTGAGTGCGCTCCAAGACAAAGGTGACGCCCAAAGCAAACCCCACCCCAAACACCATCAACACCACGGTGGGATTCAGCCCCAGCAGCACTCCCAAAACAATCCCCAGCAGAGCCGAATGCCCCAGGGCATCGCTAAAAAACGACAGTTGCCGCAGAATAACAAAACTGCCCAGCAGCCCACCCGTCATGCCGGTGAGGATCCCACCCAGCATGGCCCGCTGCATAAAGGGCAACTGCAACAGCTCCACTACCCGCACCCAGCCCTCCAACATCGCCTTCCCCTCAGCGACGGTGGTAGCGGACAAAATGGTGCTCCGCACCGCTGTCGCGAACAGGCCCATAAACCCGGCTCAGCACTTCTGGTGCCAAAGCCACCTGGGGAGATCCCTGGCAGATGAGGGATTGGTTGAGGCACAGCACGCGGTCGCAATAGCAAGACACCATTTCCAGATCATGGGAGATCTGCAAAATGGCCCAGCCCAGAGATTGGCGCAGCTCTTCCAAGAGCCGGTAAAACTCCCCCTCGCTGAGCGTATCTAAGCCTGCCGGTGCCTCGTCGAGGATAAGCAACCGCCGCGGCCAAGCCAAGCAATAGGCCAACAGCACCCGTTTCAGCTCCCCGCCGCTGAGCTGGCCCAAAGCCTTAGAGGACAGGTGGGATGCGCCGACCCGTTCCAACGCCTCTTTCACCGCCTGCCGCCGAGCAGAGCGCTGCTGCCAGGGCCAGCGGGGTTGCAACGCCCCCCAACCCAAAGCCACAAACTCCTCCACCACCATGGGAAGCCCAGGATTGAACTGAAAACGCTGGGGCACGTAAGCCACCTGCTGCCGCACTGACGGGGGCAAATAGCCGGACAGGCGCACCGGCTCTCCCAGAATCCAAACCGAGCCGCACTGCCGCGGCAGGATCCCCAAAATCGCCTGTACCAAGGTACTTTTGCCGGCTCCATTGGGGCCAACAACCGCCGTATGGGATCCCGCCCTCAGCTCAAATGACACATTCTGTACTGCCAAGCGGGATCCCCGATAGACCGTCAGCCCCTCCACGCGAAGGACAACCTCGCCGGTCACCGCCCCCTCGCCAGTAGTTGTTCCAGCGAACCTTGCCCAAGCCAGGGCAGCTCCAGCGGCACAAAGGCCGTCTCCTTCTCAAAGGCCGAGATCAGATTATCCACGTTCTGCCGCATGATGGTCAGGTAATATTCCGGCTCGATCCCCTCAGGGCCGGCAGTCTCGATGGGATCGAAAACCCGCACTTCCACCCCCAAATCCCTGGCCAAGATCTGGAAGGGGTTGTTGTCTCCCACCTGAGGTTCCACCAAGATGGTCTTCAGGCCCGACTCCCGCACCGTCTCCATCACCCGTCGCACATCTTCTGGAGAAGGATTGGCCTCTGGGATCTCCACCAAGAACTCGGCTTTGAGGTTGTAGCGCTCGGCAAAATAGGGGGCAAAGTCGTGGAAGACCACAAAGCTTCTTCCGGCAAAGGGAGCTAGCCGAGCGGCAATCTCCTCATCCAAAGCCTTGAGCTTCTCGATAAAAGCAGCCGCATTGGCCCGGTAGATCTCCGCCCCTGCCGGATCCGCAGCGATTAAGCCGTCGCGGATGTTTTCCACCTGCTGAATAGCCCGCCTGGGATCCAGCCAAATGTGGGGGTTAAACTCGCCGTGGCTGTGCCCATGAGAGTGGCCATGGCCATGCCCGTGAGAATGGCCGTGACTGTGTCCATGAGAGTGTCCATGGCCGTGACCGTGGGAGTGCCCATGCTCTGGCTCCTCAGCCCGCAAAGTTGGGATCCCTTCGCTGCTGTCGATGGTCAGCAATTGGGGATTTGCGGCATTGGCGATCAACCCCTCCAGGAAAGTTTCCATTCCCAGCCCATTGATTACCAACACATCCGCCTGAGCCAGCAAACGAACCTCCTCAGGTCGAGCCTGAAAATCGTGCGGCCCCATCTGAGGGGGAAGGAGTGGCGTGACTTCTGCCCGATCCCCGGCCACAGCACGGGTAAATTGCGTTATCGGCAAAATCGTGGTCACCACCTTTGGGGGGCTGGATCCCTGCTGGGCCCGGGACTCTTCTTGGCGCATCTGCAGGCTTCCCAGGATCCCGACCGAGAGGGCGGCCAGCAGCGAGACCAGCGATCGCACCGGTCGAGCCGAACGGATAGAGTTAGCTTGATCAGTCATGAGCCTGAATACCTCACAAGACAACAGAGACAGCAGAGCTGGAAGCAACTGACTTCCCAAAAGCCAAGGCCCTCTGCCGCAGCATCGAAAACATGCTCACCAGACCGTTGCTCCTGGAAGGGCTAAGGCTGAAATTGAGGCCCATCTCCCGCACAAACTCTGGGGAAACCCCCAAAATCTCTTCCGGCGCTAGGCCACTTAGCCCCTCCACCACAATGGCCACCAAACCCTTGACCAACTGAGCATCGGCATCCCCTTGGATGTAGACCTTGCCCTCCCTAAACTCGGTGGCCAGCCACACCCGCGAAGCGCAACCTCTGACTAGGTTCTCCTCCTTCCTCTCCGCTTCGGGAAAGGGTGGCAGGCGCTTGGCATAGGCTAGGAGAAGCTCATACTTCTGCCGCGAGGTCTTGGCCTTCTGGAAGCGATTGACAATTTGCTGCAGAGCTGCGGGCATCCCTCAGCTTGTCTAGAGTGAGAATGATAATCAAACTCATCATAACACCCCCACTCAGCGAGGGCGCAGGGGCACCTGCAAACTTTTGGGACTGTCGTTACCGAAGCGAGCGATAGCCGCCACTTACTCCCCGTGGTGAGAGGACCAGTTGCCAAAGTTGGCTGGCCCGGGCCTTGAAGCTACCGGCACTCATCAGGAGATAGAGCCGCCACATGCGGCGAAAGCGCTCATCGTAGCGGTCGGCTAATTTTGGCCATGCCTGCTCGAAATTGGCGTGCCAGGCTTTTAAGGTGGCCACGTAATTGATCCCAAAATTGTGCCAGTCTTCCAGCACAAATAAGCCCTCAAAGGCTGCAGTAATCAGATGAGGCGAGGGCAGCATCGAGTTGGGGAAAATGTAGCGCTCAATCCAGGGATCCCGCCCCTGGTAGGCCACGTTGCTGCCGATGGTGTGCAGGAGAAACAAACCATCGTCGGTTAACAAGCGTCGGGCTACCTGCATAAACGTTCGGTAGTTTCGGTAGCCAACATGTTCAAACATGCCGACAGAAAGGATGCGATCAAACTTTCCCTGGGTCTGGCGGTAGTCCTCTAACCGAATCTCAACCGGCAGGCCGCGGCAGCGTTCGCTGGCCAGTTTGGCTTGCTCTTTGGAAACAGTAATCCCCACAACCTGCACCCCGTAGCGTTCGGCCAGGTACTGGGCTGTGCCGCCCCAGCCACAGCCGATGTCGAGCACCCGCATGCCGGGTTGGAGTTCCAGCTTGCGGGCAATGAGGTCAAGCTTAGCTTCTTGGGCTTCATCCAGAGTTTGCGCACCCCCATCCCAATAGGCACAGCTATAGATCATGCGGCGATCCAGCATGGCCTCATAGAGATCGTTGCCAATGTCATAGTGGCGCCGGCCAATGACAAATGCCCCCTTGCCCCGCTGGCGGTTGATGAGGCGACTGTCCAGCCCAAGTAGGGGCTGAATTAGCCAACCCACCTGCTGCGGTGCCTGGGCAGTTAGGAGACGACAAACTAACTCATCAATGGCCTCGCAATCCCACCAGCCCTCCATGTAGGCCTCGCCAAAGCCCAGGGATCCATAGAGCAGGCAGCGCAGATATAGCCGCTCGTCGTGAACTTGAATATCCCAAGGTTGCGAGCCATTGAGGGTTATACCGGCAACATCCAAAACCCGAAGCGCATGCTGACGCGCCAGCCAGCGCAAGCTGTTGAGTCCTTTCCCCATCCTCAGGAATCCCTCACCACAGGGAAACTGACTCAACAAATACAACCCAACGCGGCAAGGGATCCAACAAGTTTCCAATTTCTAGGGATCCCCCCGAAGGGGGAACATCACAAAGATATTCATTTGGTAGAGGTATACAGAAGAGGTTTCCAATTTCTAGGGATCCCCCCGAAGGGGGAACACGTACGGCATATCAACTTAAGACTCAAAATGAGATTAACGCTGTTTCCAATTTCTAGGGATCCCCCCGAAGGGGGAACGTGGGTCAGGCTTACCCACGTATGTGAGTACAAGCCGTTGTTTCCAATTTCTAGGGATCCCCCCGAAGGGGGAACACGGGCAGAGCGGTGTGAGTATATCCGGGATATTGCGTTTCCAATTTCTAGGGATCCCCCCGAAGGGGGAACAATTGTGGGTCTAGGGTATCTTCCTCACTCTCAAATAGTTTCCAATTTCTAGGGATCCCCCCGAAGGGGGAACTTGCCACCCCCACCAACCCAACACCACCCCCTCCACAAGGGTTTCCAATTTCTAGGGATCCCCCCGAAGGGGGAACAACTAGGTTCTAATTGAACAGCACCCAACTATCAGTTGAGTTTCCAATTTCTAGGGATCCCCCCGAAGGGGGAACTTGTAACCACCTCTCCCTTCATGGGAGCTAAAGAACGTTTCCAATTTCTAGGGATCCCCCCGAAGGGGGAACGTTGATCTAGTCTATTACCAAAGGCTGCTAATACAGCAGGTTTCCAATTTCTAGGGATCCCCCCGAAGGGGGAACGCTCGAAAGGATTACTCAAGCCCTCCCCCGCACTTAAGTAATCGTTTCCAATTTCTAGGGATCCCCCCGAAGGGGGAACGGTTATATGCGGACTATTCTATGGTGGAGCCAAGAACAGTGTTTCCAATTTCTAGGGATCCCCCCGAAGGGGGAACTAATGGGCTTTAACCATTCACGCACATTGTTGTTAGAAAGTTTCCAATTTCTAGGGATCCCCCCGAAGGGGGAACTGTAGCTGTTACTTTAATAGCTCTACCACTAATACTCTCAGTTTCCAATTTCTAGGGATCCCCCCGAAGGGGGAACCCTTTGAGGTCAGATTCAAGCGTGCAGTGTGGGTAAATGTTTCCAATTTCTAGGGATCCCCCCGAAGGGGGAACAGTCCACTGAACAGGTAGTAGCTCTAATAAGTCAGTTTTCCAATTTCTAGGGATCCCCCCGAAGGGGGAACGTCACTGGGAGTTAGATCATGGACTTTTAGACTTCCCTGAAGGTTTTCCAATTTCTAGGGATCCCCCCGAAGGGGGAACAAATTAATGAAAGTGTATATAGAAATCAATACTTATACATTTTCCAATTTCTAGGGATCCCCCCGAAGGGGGAACAAAGATGTTATGTGGCATAAGGAGCAAGCACTCCAGATTTTCCAATTTCTAGGGATCCCCCCGAAGGGGGAACCTGACACAGAGCAGATAGTTCGGGAACGCATGCCCGGTTTTCCAATTTCTAGGGATCCCCCCGAAGGGGGAACATGCTAGTGTTCTCCTGCGCACTCGTGATTCAACATCTAAAGTTTTCCAATTTCTAGGGATCCCCCCGAAGGGGGAACGAACGAGTCACCATTTGCAACGCGTACTTAACAACTTCGTCGTTTTCCAATTTCTAGGGATCCCCCCGAAGGGGGAACTTGGTCGAGCCTTTGACTGTAACTCCACTGTAGTGAAGGTTTTCCAATTTCTAGGGATCCCCCCGAAGGGGGAACCTCTACATACACCCACAGGGGTACATAACCCTGTGCTATTTTCCAATTTCTAGGGATCCCCCCGAAGGGGGAACTCTTCCGAAAGCAATTAGAGCACCTTTAGCTCGATTTATTTTCCAATTTCTAGGGATCCCCCCGAAGGGGGAACAATATTACTGGAATTACCAGCAGCAATGCTGGAAGCGTATGTTTTCCAATTTCTAGGGATCCCCCCGAAGGGGGAACTTAAATACCTCTACGGCAATAAGCGCCTTTATTTAAAGCGTTTTCCAATTTCTAGGGATCCCCCCGAAGGGGGAACAGGCAGCCAAAGCGCAAGCTGAAGCCCTGCGCAAGCAGGTGGAGGTTTTCCAATTTCTAGGGATCCCCCCGAAGGGGGAACGCTTGGCTACAGAAAGAACAGCCGCAATTGCTGATCACCATTTTCCAATTTCTAGGGATCCCCCCGAAGGGGGAACTTGAGGACGACGAAGACTAAACTCGCATTTTGCACCAAAATTTTCCAATTTCTAGGGATCCCCCCGAAGGGGGAACTCCGCCGGAGTTAGACTACTCAGCGGCTGTGGAAGAGCTGATTTTCCAATTTCTAGGGATCCCCCCGAAGGGGGAACACAAACCACGTACCGCAACTCGCGGTAGTTACCGCGATTTTCCAATTTCTAGGGATCCCCCCGAAGGGGGAACATCTATTTGGTACACATTACGGTCGGGTTTGTAGGAATCCCTTTTCCAATTTCTAGGGATCCCCCCGAAGGGGGAACCCGCTATCGTGGCCACTGGTTGGTCCTGGAAACAGGATGGAATTTTCCAATTTCTAGGGATCCCCCCGAAGGGGGAACCAGCCGCGGCAAGGCCACGGATGAACAGAGGGCAGCTATCTTTTCCAATTTCTAGGGATCCCCCCGAAGGGGGAACGCTACAATGGGCTGCACGTTACGTTAATCTAACCTCCCCATTTCCAATTTCTAGGGATCCCCCCGAAGGGGGAACTCCGGCTCAAGAACAGCCAATTCCTGCTTTACTGCCAAAGATTTCCAATTTCTAGGGATCCCCCCGAAGGGGGAACAGTTACGTTCGCGTGCTTTTCCTCTCGGTTTGAGGGATTTCCAATTTCTAGGGATCCCCCCGAAGGGGGAACACGATCACGCAAACCTCATCAACGGAACACACTTCTTTGTTATTTCCAATTTCTAGGGATCCCCCCGAAGGGGGAACCACCAATGACCCATCCATCATTGGTGTAATACGCCACCAATTTCCAATTTCTAGGGATCCCCCCGAAGGGGGAACAACTCTTGCAGCTACACCAATACCAATCAGTGTTCCTACTGATTTCCAATTTCTAGGGATCCCCCCGAAGGGGGAACCCTATACGCCAAAATAAACGGCATCAGACTTGGATACCTGATTTCCAATTTCTAGGGATCCCCCCGAAGGGGGAACTAACACCGAAAGGTGCACGCCTGACCTTTAATGACTTATTTCCAATTTCTAGGGATCCCCCCGAAGGGGGAACTCGGAACAATCTTTCCCGTACGGGATTGCCTTACACAATTTCCAATTTCTAGGGATCCCCCCGAAGGGGGAACAAAACGGTTTTGTTACAAGAAGAAGATTTCTTGCCGGAATTTCCAATTTCTAGGGATCCCCCCGAAGGGGGAACCACAACTAACCTGCTCTAAAAATATAAGGAGTGCCATTTGTGATTTCCAATTTCTAGGGATCCCCCCGAAGGGGGAACCTGAGGGAGAACCCGTTAACTTTGAACTCGGCTAGATTCAAATTTCCAATTTCTAGGGATCCCCCCGAAGGGGGAACAAAAAGGTTCGCAAGAACGCTGCCGTAAAGGCCAAGAAATTTCCAATTTCTAGGGATCCCCCCGAAGGGGGAACAACCCTGTAAATCTTCTTCTATCCTTATCGTTTCGCATTTCCAATTTCTAGGGATCCCCCCGAAGGGGGAACCCTTCCCGAGCGACCGGCCCCACCCCTAAAAAATAAAGGAGTGATTTCCAATTTCTAGGGATCCCCCCGAAGGGGGAACAACACAACGCTTGTGGAGTCAGCACCCCGCTCTTAGGATTTCCAATTTCTAGGGATCCCCCCGAAGGGGGAACTCCTTTATATGTTATGGAACTACGTCAGATACGGACAATTTCCAATTTCTAGGGATCCCCCCGAAGGGGGAACGCGGATGTACTAAAACGTGCAAATCTACTCAACAAGTTCAATTTCCAATTTCTAGGGATCCCCCCGAAGGGGGAACTTGGGCTCCAGCTTACCCCCATTGCCCACCCAATCTGGGATTTCCAATTTCTAGGGATCCCCCCGAAGGGGGAACTCCACCCCTATTAAACCCAAGCAGGGCAAGGAATGCAAGGCCCATTTGCGAGGGATCCGGAAAAAAGTCGGCAAAAAGAGTTTTGGCGAGGGGGTTTTGGGGCCGGAAAGCCTTGTGGCGCAAGGCGTCGAGGGATCGAACGAAAGAATCGGCCTTTGCGGCTTTTGGCGGATCGCTCGCGGAGGCGTTGATACCGTTTTGGTGTTCTTTTGGAAACATCGAGATCCAGACAAGGGCAGTAGGGCCCTGAGTCCACTGATGAGCCAACCTCAGCCAATCTAGCCGCGCAGGCGACCGGAGCGCAGGATGCTGATGACGAGCCACAGCCCCAACAGGCTGGCCGCCCCGAACAGGAGTTCGCTCAGCCAAAAGACCTGGAAGCGCTGCGTCTGAGCCGAGATGATGGCAGCTCCGACGATCAGAGAGCCGACCACAATGCTGTAGGAAAGGCGGTTGGCCGACTGATCCAGGCTGCTGCGGATCCCGTCCAGCTCTTGGATGGTCAAGTTCCAGCGCTGGGTTTCCGAGGTGATGCGGCTGAGCAGCAGCTCCATCTGGCGCGGCGATTGCAGAGAGAGATTTTTCAAATCCAAAGCCGTGCGCAGCAGCGAAGGCAGAGGGGCCTCCCCCAGCAATTGCGCCCGAAACACATCCGCCATCAGGGGGCGAAGCTGCTCCGGCAGGTTGTAGTCGGGGGTGAGCTGGCGGGCGATCCCTTCCAAATTGGCCAGCGCCTTGGCACAGAGGCCCAAATTGCCGGGAATGCGGATCTGGTTGCGCCGGGCCGCCTGCAGGATCTCAGAAAAGAGCTGGCTGAAGTTGAGTTCCGCAATGCTCAGGGTGTAGTACTGCCGCAGAAGGCGCTCGTAGTCGCTTTGGAGCTGGGCCAAGCTGACAGTCTGATCCCGCAAGCGGGCCGCGGATCTTTCCGGCAGGGCCAACTCCAGGGTCAATTCGGCACAGCGCTGGGCATCGAGGCTGACAATGGCCAGCATCAGCTCCAGCAGAATCTGCTGCGTACGCGGATCCAGCCGCCCAATCATGCCGCAATCCAGCAGGGCCACGCGACCGGATCCCAAGTAAAAGAGGTTGCCGGGGTGGGGATCGGCGTGGAAATAGCCATCAATGCAGATCTGCTGGAAAAAAGCGCGGGTCAAGAGGCGGGCGATGTTTTCCGGGTCCGCGTCGCTGCGATCCGCCTCCAACAAGGGCCGGCCCTCGATCCACTCCAGCGTCAACACCTTTGGCGTAGTGAGAGGCCAATGGATGCGCGGCACCACCAGTTGGGCCGGATCAAACCAACGCCCCCTTTGCAACTGTTGGCGGAGCTGCTCGGTGTGGCGGGCCTCTTGGGTAAAGTCCAGCTCTGCTTGAATGGCCCGGCAGAACTCATCCGCCAAGGCCACCACATCTGCCAACCTGCCGAACTCCGTTTGCGCCACCAGCTCGGCAATGCCCCGGATTAGCCGCGTATCCCGCTCCACCACCGCCTCCAGCCCGGGCCGCTGGATCTTGAGGGCCACCCACTCGCCGCTGACCAGACAAGCCCGATGGACCTGGGCAATGGATCCCGCCGCAACCGACTCTGTGTCCAGGCTGCTGAACACCTGCTCCAACGGCTGCCGCAACTGCTGCCGCAGCAGGATCTCCACCGCATTCCAGGGAACAGGAGGTACGTCGGCCTGCAGAGTGCTGAGGGCCTCGATGTACTCTCGCGGCAACAGGTCCGGACGGGTGCTCAGCAGCTGGCCTAGCTTGACATAGACCGGCCCCAGATCCACCAAAATGTTGCGCAGCACCATTGGGGGGGGCAGTTGGGGTTCCCCAGCCTTGCCAAAAGAGAGCAAGCGGCGCATGTAGTCCCAACCGTGGCGCAAAACCACCTCCAGGATCTCGGCCTGACGCGCCCCACTCTGGGCCAGACGGGCAAACATCGCAGTCTCTCTCCCTGGAAGTCCAATGGCAGAGAAGCCCGATCCCTAGAAAAAGGGGATAGGGGCCACCCTACGGGTTCCATCCCAGCCGGTTTGCAGCCCCTCCCGCAACACCCGCAGCACCTCATCGGTATCGGCATTGGGCTGGGCAAAGGAGAAAACATGCTTGAAGCGCAGTTTGCCCTCCCGATCCACAACGAACTGGGCCGGCAGGGGTGCTCCCAAAGCTTGGCCAACCCCATAGAGGCGGAAGGTTTTGCACTCGGGATCCACCAGCAGCGGGTAAGGCAGCTGCAGGTCTGCTTGAATCTGCTGGCTTTGAACCGGATCGGTGCTGGTGACCATCAGCAGCTCCGCCCCCAAAGCTTGGATCTCCCTGTAGCGGGCTTTCAGCTCTTGGATGTGGGGGTAGCAAAAAGGGCAAAAAAGCTTTTCGGTGAAGATACGAGTAAAAGCCAGAACCACCGGCTTTTGGCCGCGGTAGTCCGATAGCCGCACGGGATCCCCTTGCACGCGCGGCAGCTCAAAATCGGGGGCAATCTGGCCGATTTCCAGAGAAGTGTTGGCTGGTTGGGGGATGAAGTTGTCGGCAAAGCGACGGTTAAACAGTCCGCTGTTGCTGGTCATTGCAGTTTTTTACGTTTCTTTACTACTTGCCACCAGCCTAACCCAAAGCCTCGGCCACCGCCTTCAGCCGTCGGAGCTGGGCCCGCATATCCTGCTGGGTCGGCCCTGCTGCCAACAGGTAAAACCCTGCCGCCACCCAGGGACTGGGGATGCGGAAGTTGAAGCAATTGACTAGAAGGGTACCCCCCGGCTGGGGATGGCACTCCCAGCGGTCGGTTCCTTCAAAAAATCCCTTAAACTGCCACTGCACCAAGCCTTCTGCCCGCTCTGTAATCACGCAATCCAAGCTGGGGGATACAAACGGCAAGCGAAGGAAAAAGCGGTAGCGGCTGCCCAATTCCGCCAGAGGGGATCCCACCGCCTCACAGCCCAACAGCGGGTTGAGCCAGCGCTTCATCAACTCCAGGTCGGTGAGGCAGCGATCCACCTGGGCCACGCTGGCCGCAATCGGAATTGACTGGGTATAGATGGGCATCCTCAGGGGGAAGTTGGGGGAGCGAGCTTGGCCGCAGAGAGGTCTTCTGCCGTGGCAGAGGGGGATACGGTGCTCAGCAAAATCAAGATATCGCGATATTCCACCTGATCCGGCCCGCGACGGGGGGATCCCACTTGCACCACCGCCTGTTGGAGAGGCTTTTTGGGGTGGGGGGGAGACTCGAACACCAAGGTGCGGATCCCATTGGCCTGCTCGATGTCCGAGAGGATGTCCCAGCCCCGGCCCCACAGGGTGCGGCGATAGTAGGCGGCAATCGCCTCCAGAGGCTGAGAGGTCTGCAAGATCAGGGAAGCAAGGCCCCCCTCTCGATCCCGAATCTGTCCCGAAGAGATGATGGAAGCGTTGGGCAACTGCAAGTGAGGGGGAAACTGGGGGGGAAGAGCGCGGGCATCTCCTAGGGAAGCCTCAAAATGCGTGCCATCTTTGCCGATGTGACGCCGCACGGGATCCAGCTCTGGAGCAACCGGATCAGGCATCTTGCGGCAGGCCACGAGGGATCCCGCCAACAGCCCCAGGGTTAGCCGAGTAAGAATAGGCAAAGAACTTGGCCCCACTGACGTGAACCGCTCAAGACGGGGATTTTTTCTCATTCGTTGGCCAGGGATCCCTGACTGGTTATAGCGGATCCCGCCTTTGGATACAACCAATCTCCCTTTCTGGGCCAAGTTCCAGAGCAGCCATCATTCGTCGAGCCAGGGCTGACAACTGCACACCAGGTGGCGATCCCCGTAGGCGTTGTCGATGCGGCTGACGCTGGGCCAGAACTTGTGGGATCTGACCCAGGGGAGCGGGTAGGCGGCCAGCGAGCGAGGATAGGGGCGATCCCAGTGGTCGGCAGCCACCACCTCGGCGGTGTGGGGGGCCAGCTTGAGGGGATTGCGCACCGGATCCATCTCGCCTCGCTCAATGGCGGCAATCTCCTGGCGGATGGCAATCATCGCCTCGCAGAAGCGATCTAGCTCCTCCAGAGATTCGCTCTCGGTGGGCTCTACCATCATCGTCCCCGGCACCGGCCAGGAGATGGTGGGGGCGTGGAAGCCATAGTCCATCAGGCGCTTGGCCACATCTTCCACCTCGATGCCAGCGCTTTTTTTCAGGGGGCGCAAATCCAAAATACACTCGTGGGCCACCCACCCCCCCGGCCCCTTGTAGAGCACCGGGTAGTAGGGATCCAACCGCTTGGCGATGTAGTTGGCGTTGAGGATGGCCACCTGGCTGGCCAGGGTAAGGCCGGCGGATCCCATAAGGCGAATGTAGGCCCAGGAGATGGGCAAAATGCTGGCACTGCCCCACGGGGCAGCGCTGACGGGGCCGTTACAGCCGGGCAAAACAGGATGGCCAGGCAAATAGGGCACAAGGTGAGGGGCCACGGCAATGGGCCCTACCCCCGGCCCACCTCCCCCATGGGGAATGCAGAAGGTCTTGTGCAGGTTGAGGTGGCAGACATCGGCCCCCAGCTCGGCAGGACGGCAGAGGCCCACCTGAGCGTTGAGGTTGGCCCCATCCATGTACACCTGTCCCCCCGCCTCGTGGATTATCTGGCAAATCTCGCGGATCCCTTCCTCAAACACACCGTGGGTAGAAGGGTAGGTGATCATCAAGGCGGCCAGCCGCTCCCCGTGCTGCTCCACCTTGGCCCGCAGATCCTCAATGTCGATATTGCCGGCTTCATCACAAGCTACGCTCACCACCTGCATCCCCGCCATCACGGCGCTGGCCGGGTTGGTTCCGTGGGCCGAGGTGGGGATCAAGCACACCTGCCGCCGGCTTTCCCCTCTGGCTTGGTGGTAGCGGCGGATAGCCAACAGGCCGGCATATTCCCCCTGAGATCCAGCATTGGGTTGCAGAGAAACTCCGGCAAAGCCGGTGATCTCCGCCAGCATCTTTTCCAACTGGGCAAAGAGGGCTTGGTAGCCGCGGGCCTGCTCCAGGGGCACAAAAGGATGGAGCTGGGCAAACTCCGGCCAGGTGACCGGCATCATCTCCACCGTGGCGTTCAGCTTCATGGTGCAAGAGCCCAAGGGGATCATGGAATGGGTGAGAGCCAGATCCCGGCTTTGCAGGCGGTGGATATAGCGCAGCAGCTCAGTTTCCGAGTGGTAACGGTTAAAGACCGGATGGGTGAGGTAGGGGGTGGTGCGCAGGAGCTGGGGCGGCAGGCTCTGGCCCAAGTCCAGCTCTGGGCTGTCGGGATCCCAAGCTGGCGGTAAGGACTCCGTTCCGCTGCGGGGAAGGGTTCCGGCGAAGATCTCCCACAGATCCCGCAGATCCTGAGCGGTGGTAGCCTCATCCAAGCTGATCCCCAGCGTCTGGTCATCGATCTGGCGGAGGTTGATCTGTCGCTGGGCAGCGCCGGCCTGGATCGCCTGCACTTGCTCTGGAGAAGCTACCTTGACCCAGAAGGTATCGAAGAAATGCTCGGGCCCCACCTCATAACCCAACTGGCAGATCCCAGTGGCCAAGTGATGGGCCTGGCGGTGGATGCGCTCGGCTATGTGTCGCAAGCCGCGGGGGCCGTGGTAGACGGCATACATAGAAGCCATCACCGCCAAAAGCACCTGGGCAGTGCAGATGTTGCTGGTGGCCTTGTCCCGCCGGATGTGCTGCTCGCGGGTCTGCAACGCCAAGCGCAGGGCTGGCTTGCCTTGAGCATCCTGAGAAATCCCCACCAGCCGTCCTGGCAGCAGCCGCTTGTGGGCCTCGCGGGTGGCGAAGTAAGCCGCATGGGGGCCGCCATAGCCCAAAGGCACGCCGAAGCGCTGGGTGGATCCCACCACGATGTCCGCTCCCCACTCTCCTGGGGGTTGCAATAGGGTTAAGCTGAGCAGGTCGGCAGCCACCGTCACCACCATCCCCTTCTGGTGAGCCTGCTCCACCAACTGCCGGTAGTCCCGGATTTCCCCAAAGGTGTTGGGATATTGCAACAGCAGCCCAAAGCCCTTCTCCGGGCAAAACTCCGCCAGATCCGTCACGCGCACCTGGATCCCCAAGGGCTCTGCCCGCGTCTGCACCACTGCAATCGTCTGGGGATGACAGCCCCGATCCACCCAGAAAACCGGGGATCCCTTGCCCGCCAAGGTGTAGGCAAGAGCCATGGCTTCTGCGGCTGCGGTGGCCTCGTCCAGCAGGGAAGCATTGGCGATCTCCATCCCCGTCAGGTCGATCACCATCGTCTGGAAGTTGAGCAGGGCTTCCAACCGTCCCTGGGCGATCTCGGCTTGGTAGGGGGTGTAGGGAGTGTACCAGGCAGGGTTTTCCAGGATGCTGCGCTGAATCACCGGCGGCGTCAGGGTGTTGGAATAGCCCATGCCCAAAAAGGAGCGCCACACCTGGTTCTGGGCCGCCATTGCCTGCAGTTCCGCCAACACCTGCTGCTCAGGGCAAGGGGATCCCAATTGCAAAGGCTGGCTGCTGCGAATGGCCGGCGGCACCGCCTTCTCCACCAGCTCCTGCAGCGAACTCAGCTCCAACACTTGCAACATCTGCCCAATTTGCCGGGCATCCGGCCCAATGTGCCGTCTGAGAAAGAGTTCGGTCTGCCCCAGCAACTCCAGCTCCGGAGAAGGCGTGGGTTGTGGGATCCCTGGAGATGGATCCCGGCTGGGGGGGTCAAGTCGAGTCGAGTGGAGAAGGGCCAAGTCGGACATGGTGCGATAGCCGAGAAAGGGAGAGCAAGAAAGACTGTCTCCTGATCATAGTTGTTAAAAATTGTTTCTGTCGGGATCCAAATCCTGTCTTGGCCTTCGATTCGGGGTGGAGGGGATGAGACACTAGATGGTCGGAGAATGTTAGCAACCTATACAGATGAGCCTTTTGGATTCTGCTTGGAGAAGTGATGCTATGCGCTGGCTGCTGTCCATCTTGGTTCGTGTGGTGTTAGTGCTCTGTCTGTGCTTCGCTCCTTTGGGGATCCCTGTTGTGGCCAGAGCCGCAGAGCTTCCCGCGGTGAAGCACTTGGACACTCCGATTGACGTGAACAACACCATCTTGCGCAACTACCGCCAACTGCCCGGCTTCTATCCCACCCTGGCTCGCATCCTGGTGAAAAATGCCCCCTACAAGAGCCTGGAAGATATGTTGCAGATCTCCGGTTTGACGGAGCAGCAAAAGGCCTTGATCAAAGCCAACGCCGAGAACTTCGTGTTTGGCGAGTATCAGGAAGGGGCTAACCAACTGGAAAACCGCATCAACCAAGGGTACTACGGCTGATCTCGGCAGAGGGGCCATCGGGAGAATCGGCTTTTGTAGGAAAGGGATCCTGTGGCCTACGATAACGTCTGCAAGTACTTGGTGGAATGGTTCCCCGAGTCCTTTGCCCGGTGGCTGCTGGGATCCCCTGTTTCCTTGGCTCAGCTACAGCCGACGGAGCTGTCCACCGAGCCCATCCGAGCGGACTCTCTTATCCTGCTGCGGGCCCAAAACTTAATTTTGCATCTGGAGTTTCAAACCGACCCGGATCCCGATATCCCCTTCCGCATGGCCGACTATTGCCTGCGCCTCTACCGCCGCTATCCTGCCCAGGAGGTGCGGCAGATTGTCATCTACCTAAGAAAAACCCAGTCAGAACGGGTGTACCAGACTTCTTTTCAACGGGGATCCCTGTCCCATCGCTTTGAGGTCTTGCGCCTGTGGGAACAAGATCCGGAGGTGCTGTCTCAATATCCAGGACTCCTGCCTTTAGCCGTGTTGGCAGATCCGGAAAACCCGGAGCCGCGACTCCGTCAAGTGGTCAGAGCAATAGCAGAGATAGAGGATCCAAAGCTACGGCAAGAGGTGAAAGCGGCCACTGCTGTTTTGGCAGGATTAACATGGACGCCAGAGGAAATTAGCAGGGTACTGGGAGGTCTGGCTGTGCGGGAATCGACCATCTATCAGATGTGGCGAGCAGAAGCCCTCAAAGAAGGGCGAGAGGAGGGCCTGAAACAAGGTCTAGAGCAAGGTCTGCAACAGGGTCTGCAGCAAGGTCTGCAGCAAGGTCTGCAGCAAGAAGCAGCTCGACTGACTCTGAGTCAACTGCGGCGCAAGCTGGGATCTTTGCCGGAAGACCTGTCTGAAACCATCCGCCTCTTACCTACCGAGCAACTGGAGGCTTTGGCGGAAGCGCTGTTGGACTTCCAAACCCTGGCCGATTTGATCCAATGGCTCAGGGAGTCATCATCCAACTAGGGTTTGCCGTCGCGGCCTTTTCCAACCTCACAGGACTCTGTGGGTGAGTTAGGATCCCTGTTACTCAGATGGACTCGATGAAACGGCCACAGGTTTTGATCTGTGGCTACTACGGCTACGGCAATGCCGGCGATGAGGCGTTGTTGCTGGCTCTCTTACGAGAGCTAGAGCAGTTGCCCAGCCCCGTACAGCCGGTGGTGCTCTCCCGTCGCCCTGCCGAGACAGCTGCAACCTATGGGGTGCTGGCCTATCCGCGCTTCAACAGTTTGGCTTTACGGCGCTGTCTCCAGGAGGCCCAGGCTTTCATCTGGGGTGGGGGCGGTCTGTTGCAGGATCGCACCAGTTGGCGCAGCCCTCTCTACTACCTGGGGGTGATGGGCCTAGCCCAGCGCTGGGGACTGAAGACCCTTGCCTGGGCCCAGGGGATCGGGCCGCTGCAGCGGGGGTGGATTCGTGCACTGGCCCGCCGGTCTCTGGCAGGTTGCACGGCCATTAGTGTGCGGGATGGGGTTGCCTCCCAATGGCTGCAAGAGTGGGGGATCCCTCACCAGGTGGCTCCGGATCCCGTCTGGAGTTTGCCGTCCAAAACCTTGCCGGAATGGGAAACGTGGCCTCAGCCCCGCATTGCTGTGGTCTTGCGTCCGCATCCGCAACTGACTGGAGCCTGTCTAGAAGCTTTGAGCCAGGGTTTACAGCGTCTCCAGGCTTCCACGGGGGCATACCTTCTCTTCGTGCCCTTTCAGCTGGCTCCTCCCGGATCCCCTGACCTTGGGCCAGACTACCACTTGGCTCAGCAGCTTCAGCAGCGCCTACCCCACCACAGCCAAGTGCTGGAAATTCGGGATCCCTGTTTGTTGAAAGGAGTCTTTCGGGGCGTCAGGCTGGCGATCACCATGCGCTACCACGGTTTGGTGATGGCGGCGGCAGAGGGCTGCGCCTGTTTTGGTCTCAGCTACGATCCCAAAGTGAAAACACTGCTTCGGGAATTGGGCATGCCCGGCTGGGATGTGCAGGAGATACCCACCGATCCTGAAGCCCTGCACCGAGCCTGGTTGGCTTGCTACTCAGAGGGTTCGGCTCTCAGTCCTGATCAAGTTGCGGTTTGGGTGGAGCAATCGACTCAGCACGGCCAGTTGCTAAAACAGCACCTGAGGTGGGATTGATGAGGTTCCGTGAAGATCGCAGCAGAAGCTGCTGCCCCTGTAGCTCTGTTTCCGAATGCCAGTGCGGATTTCGGTAGCCGTTGTTTTCGAGATCCGCTCTACCCTAAAAAATAGGGTTAAAGTACAGGGATCCCCCTCCATGACTTCCCAGACCCAGCCCTGCACGCGCGAACAGATCTTAAACGGGATGGGCATCACCACCCTGTTCTCGGCTCTCGTTGTGGGTCTCTGGATCGGGCTGGGATCCTCCTTTCCCGTGCCGTTTCGCTGGGATCCCCTAGCCTTGGCGTGGGGGGCAGGGCTGGGACTGGGGGTGGCTCTGCTCAGCGGCGGGGTTTACCGGCTCTGGCCAGCCTATCGTCGGGCAGCCACTGCCTACTTACACTGGGTGGCGGATCCCTTGCAGTGGGGAGATATCCTTTGGGTGGGCCTGCTGCCGGGCTGGAGCGAGGAATGGCTGTTTCGCGGCGTGTTGATGTCCCTGCTGGTGGCCAGCCCCTTAGGGTGGACAGGCGGGATCCTGCTGAGCGGCCTCTTGTTTGGCGCCTTGCATTGGCTGGGATGGCAGGGCTGGCCCTATGCCGTCTGGGCCAGCGGGGTTGGTATCCTCATGGGGATTGGCTTGTGGCTGTCGGGAAACCTGTTGGTCACCATTGTCGCCCACACCCTTGTCAACTGGATTGGGGTTTGTGCCTGGAAATGCTTTTTCTCTCAAGCGGAGCCCTGAAGGATGCAGTTTTCCTGCTCCCCTCTTCCCTTATGGGAAAGGGGTTGCCTGTAAGCAGCGCAGAACCTTGGGCAAGTGCCGCAAATTGAGCTTAACTTACTTGTCGATGCCTTCCTGTCAATGCCCCACCGAGATCTCCTACAACTAGTTTGGGGATCCTTCCCATGGCTGCGCGTGGGGCGATCCTTGCTGCTGGTCGGGCTGGTGGTGTACGGCTACCTGCTCTGGCTGGGCTGGTTTCAATCGGAGCGAATGATCTTTTTGCCTCGTCCCGCCAGCTATCGAGATGGGGACGCCATTCTCAAGCTCACGACCTCTGATGGGCTGCAGATTTCAGCGGTATATCTGCCCAATCCGGCTGCTGCTTATACCCTCCTCTATAGCCATGGCAACGCTGAAGACTTGGGGGATATCCTGCCCCGCTTGGTGCACCTGCAGCAGGCTGGGTTTGCCGTCTTGGCCTACGACTACCGCGGTTACGGCACCAGCGAAGGGATCCCTTCCGAGGCCGGCGCTTACAAAGATATCGAGGCCGCTTACACTTACCTAGTTGCCCAAGGGATCCCGCCGGAGCGGATCTTGGTCTATGGAAGATCAGTAGGGGGCGGGCCCTCGGTTTACCTGGCAGCGCAAAAACCAGTGGGCGGCCTGATCCTGGAATCTACTTTCGTGACTGCCTTCCGCGTCTTGACGCGCATCCCGCTGCTACCTTTCGATCGCTTCGACAACCTCAGCCGCATGGCCAAGATCAATTGCCCGCTGCTAATTTTGCACGGTACCCAGGATCGTCTAATCCCCTTCTGGCATGCTGAAGCCCTTTACCAAGCAGCACGGGATCCCAAACGCTTGGTGCCTATCGAGGGAGCCGATCACAACAACTTGCTGCAGGTGGCCGGAGAGCGCTATGTCCCCATCCTGCACCAATTCGTGGCCGAGCTGGTGGATCCCAAGCTGCAGGCAGGCTGAGCAGCAACTGCCAATGTTCCCTTCCTTGCGTAACTGGGAGGTCGCGAGCGGGAATAGGAATGGTGGCGTTAACTGGCCTTTAAGCTTTTTGAGCCAGCAATTCTTGCAACAGATTCTGCGCCGTCTCCATAAAGCGCATCACATCGGGATGATGGCTCCAGATGGGGTCATTTTCAGGAAAAACCTCCAGCGAGAACATACCCTGCACTGTCTGGAGGTAGGGCAGCAGGACGGCATAGCTGGCCTGGCTGAGACCAGACCTCAGAACCTTATCCAAGAGCTTGAGCATCTGCCGTACCAGCTCCCAGCTCACTTTCAAAGGGGGGTAGAGCATCACACAGAGGGGAAACAGCTCCTGCTGGATAGCCGCCATGCTGCCTTCTAGGGCACAGAGGCCCAAGTACACCTGAAACATCTCCACATCGCGGATGCTGGAAATCCGCACGTTCAGATCTGTCAAGGGACCGCTTTCGCAGTGATAGTCCGGAAAACGTTGGGCTACCTCGGCACAAATGGACTCTGCCACGCTGGTAACCAGGGGCAAGAGCTCTTGAATAGCAGCCAAAGGCGCAGAAAAGTGATCGCCTGCCTGGGCGGCAGCGGCCTCGTACATCCTCTGCAAAGGCATGTACAGGTGGTCATCCATGACCTTCAAGTAGGGGTGGAAGAGACCCCGCTCCTGGGGCAGCAGAGCCTGCAGGACCATTTGCCCCGTGTAGTGAAATTGCATGCTTAAAAAGCCAAGTACCCGCGGATCCGGCTTGCTGTAGCGAGCCCGCAGCTGGCCACAAGATGGCGCGATCTTTACCGAAAAGCGGGCTGGTGAGAGGCCCTCCCCACAACTTGCTGCTGCCTTTTCAAATAACTCCTGGGAATCCTCGGCAATTTGCCAGGGATCAATCAAGTCCGGATCCAGCCGCTGCCTCGGTATTTCAGCAGCCAAGAGCCGCTCCGTCTTCGCCCAGGCCTGGGAGCTGGCAAAGCGCAAAGATCCCTTCACCTTGTCAGCTAGAGGGGCGCCTGGCAGCTCGCCCAAGGCAGCCTGTGCCCGTAGCTTGTCTACATATTTTTGCGCCCACAGGGTGGCCAAGCTGCAAGGTGTAACGGTTTCTGCGTCTTGCCTCAATTCTTCCATGGCCTACCTTACGTCAGAGGATCTAGTGCTACCTAGCATACTTCTAGGGGGCTACCGCTGCAGCAAAGAACTTAAGGAACGTTAAGATCCGCGCAGCAATTGTTTACGTTCTGCCTGGGCGCAAGGCGTCAGGGAAGAGGAGGAGCACTCCCTCCCGCCAGCAAGAATCTTAAAATCACCTGCAATCCGCTCGGAAAAGTGGAGTTATGTGGCAAGATCGGGAGGGATCGGATCGAAGGATTCGGATCCCTGTCTCACCGGATTGAACCCTTTTACGGAGGATCAAGAGCGTATGTCTCTCCGACTTGGCGATACTGCTCCCAATTTCACGCAAAAGTCCACCCACGGCGAAATTGACTTCTACTCTTGGGCTGGAGATAGCTGGGTGGTGCTGTTCTCTCACCCCGCCGATTACACGCCGGTCTGCACCACGGAGCTAGGCACTGTTGCCAAGCTGATGCCCGAATTTGAAAAGCGGGGTGTGAAGGTGATCGCCCTCAGTGTGGACGATGTGGAGTCCCACGTGGGCTGGGTGAAAGACATCGAGGAAACCCAGAACACCACCCTGAACTATCCCATCTTGGCGGATGCAGACCGCAAGGTTTCTCAGCTCTACGACATGTTGGATCAAACCAACATCAACCAAGAAGGGCTGCCCCTGACGGTGCGCTCGGTGTTCATCATCGATCCCAACAAGAAGATACGCCTCATTCTTACCTACCCGGCCAGCACAGGCCGCAACTTCGACGAGCTCCTGCGGGTGATCGATGCCCTGCAGTTGACGGATAAGTATAACGTTGTCACTCCTGCCGACTGGAAAGACGGTGACGATGTCATCATTCCGCCTTCGCTGAAAGATCCGGAAGTGCTGAAAGAGAAGTTCCCAAAAGGCTACAAGGAAATTAAGCCCTATTTGCGGGTCACCCCTCAGCCTAATAAGTAGTAAAAGCCCGAACACCAACTTTGACGGGCGCTTGAGAAGGGATCCCTTCGTCGGGTAAAGCTGGGATCCTTTTGGTCTGGATCCCCTTATCGGGGATCCTTTTTACTGTTCGGGGAAGGAGGCTGCCTCTGCTGCTTTTTTGGCCAGCTCATCTACCGTGAAGTAGCGATGAAACTTATCGGTCACCCGCAACCAGGGGGAACGGCTGCCTTCTTTGCGATAGCGGGTAACGAAGCCTTTTTCTACCAGCTCTGCCACGTGCTGATAAGCACCTTGACCGCGCAACTCCACCAAATCGGCTTGCGAGAGCGGGCCACGCAGAATGATGGTGGCCAGGGTACGGGTGGCACCCACCCCAATCTCAGGGGGCAAGAGCCGGTTGGCCAGCTCCAAAAACGGCTCCCGCAACTGCAGGGCAAACCCCTCCTCCACCTGTAAGACCTCCAAGGCAGAATCGCGATGGGCATAGTCTTCCATTAATTCCAGCAGCGCATCGTAGGCTTCGTCGCGACTGCAATGGGCCAACTGGGCCAGGGCCGATAGCTCCAGAGGCTGCCCCTTCAAATAGAGGATTGCTTCGATCCGATTTTTCAGGGCCAAGACACGCTCCCTCTGACCTTGCCTTTCCGCCAACAAGGGATGCGAAATCGACTTAAGAGAACGCGGGGCCATTGCAACAAGGGATCCGCTCAACTTGCTCCGTAGCATAGCAGCAGTTCTAGGCTGAGGGATCCCTTGGCCAAGCGGGCCGGATCCATCCTCGCCTTCGAGCTAGAACCCTACCTCTGATGCCACCACCATCACCACCACCGCCGCAAAGATAATCAAAGCGTAAAACTGGGCCTTGCCGCTCTCCAGGTATTTCATCGCCTCGCCGCTCACCATGGTCACCAAGCCCGTCAGGTTGACCACACCATCCACAATGCGGCTGTCCACCTCCAGCGCCTCCCGTGCCACGAAGCGGGTGCCCTGCACAAAGACTCGCTCATAGAGGTCGTCAATGTACCACTTGTTGAGGGAGAAGTAGTAGAGCGGCTGCAGGCTTTGGGGGAAGGTGCCCGGGTCGATGCGCTTTTGCCAGTAGATCAAGCTGGCCAAAGTGATGCCGATCAGCCCCATGCCCACGGAACTACCCGCCATGATTAGAAACTCTGCCCAATCGAAATGGCCCGCCAGCACCTCCTGCCACTCTGCTGCCACCAGCGGTAAAATCGAGCCTGCCTCTGCCACAGACTCAGTCGGTGGGTGGATGAAAGCTTCAAAGAAGTTGGCAAAAGGGGTACCCACCAGGCCAATCAGCACAGAAGGGACGGCCAGAGCCAACAGCGGGAAGGTCATCGACCAAGGGGACTCATGGGGCTCTGAGGCATGGGCATCTCCGTCGTGCAGGTTTTCGTGGGCTTCAGGATGGCTGCTGGGCTGGGGTTTTTCTTGAATGTTCATGGCTCCAGGGCCAAAGGCCGGTTGTTTCCCCGCAAAAACGTAGGCAAAAGCTGGCACAGGACGGCCCTGGCTGATGGCCACCTCCTGCCGCAGTCTCAGGTTGGTGCCGCGAAACTCCCCTTCGAAGGTGAGGAAGTAGATGCGGAACATGTAGAAGGCGGTGATCCCGGCGGTGAGGAAGCCCACCCCCCACAGAGCTGGGTTCCGTTCGAAAACAGCGCCCAAGATCTCGTCTTTAGACCAAAAGCCGGCGAAGGGCGGGATCCCACAAATGGCCAACGTGCCGATCAAAAACGTGATGGCCGTAACCGGCATGTATTTGCGCAACCCCCCCATCAGGCGCATGTCTTGGGCCAAAACCGGGTCATGGCCGACCACCGCTTCCATGCCGTGGATAACTGAGCCAGAGCACAAAAAGAGCATCGCCTTAAAGTAGGCGTGGGTCATCAGGTGAAACAGGCCCGCCCCATAGGCGCCGCACCCCATGGCCATGACCATGTAGCCCAGCTGGGAAATGGTGGAGTAGGCCAAGCCTTTTTTGATGTCGTTTTGGGTGATGGCAATGGTGGCCCCCAAGAAGGCTGTGCCCGCCCCCGTCCAGGCGATGATGTCCATGGCCACCGGGATCCCTTCCAGCACCGGGAACATGCGGGCCAAGAGGAATACCCCAGCCGCCACCATCGTCGCCGCGTGGATGAGAGCGGAAATGGGCGTGGGGCCCTCCATGGCATCCGGCAACCACACATGCAGCGGGAACTGGGCCGACTTGGCCACCGGCCCCAAGAACACCAACGCCGCAAACAGGGCAATCAAGCTGCTGCTCACTGCCCCGCTAGCCAGCATCTCCTGCAGATTGCGCCCGATCTCGTCAAACGCGAAGGTGCCGGAAATCCAGTAAAAGCCCAAAATGCCCAACAGCAGGCCGAAATCTCCCACCCGGTTGACCACAAACGCCTTTTGCGCTGCTTCTGCCGCTGCCTGCCGGTCGTGCCAAAAGCCGATGAGCAGGTAGGAGCACATCCCCACCAGCTCCCAGAAGATATAGATCTGCACCAGGTTGGGGCTGACCACCAAGCCCAGCATCGAGGAGCTAAATAAGCTCAGGTAGGCGTAGAAACGCACATAGCCGGGATCGTGGGCCATGTAGCCATCGGAGTAGATCTGCACCAGAAAGGCCACCGTGGTCACCACCACCAGCATCATGGCGCTCAGGTGATCCACGACAAAGCCCATATCCACCGAGAAGGATCCCGCCTGGGCCCAGGTGAGGGTTCTGAGGACGGCTTCGTGCCCCTGCACCTGGCTGACCAAAAGGGCAAAGGCATGAACCATCGCCGTCCCAGTCGAGAACACGCTCAAAAAGGCAGCCAGAGAGCGGTTGGCCCTTGTCCAGGCGTTGAACATCAGGATGCCTAAGCCGAGGAGAAAGGCCGCCACCAAAGGATAGACGGGGATCAACCAGGCGTATGTGTAGATGAATTCCATGGGAAATGCTTCCGAATGCGTCCTCTCACAGCAACGAACCTGCTCTGCTAGCCCTGCAATTGGCCGGTGGGAGTGTCTGGTGGGCTGGCATTTGCTCAACTGCTTCTGCCATTGTAAACTTTTGCGACAGAGTGCGGATCCGGATCCCGAGCATCAAGTCCATCACAGCAGAGGCTTTTCCCGCAGATCAACCGGGATCCCCGCAGTTGAATCTGTAGATATCCTAAAGAATCGGCTCTGAGCCCAAGCTGACGGTCGCAGGCCAAAAGATGACAGGGATCCCTTGCGAGCGCTACAACGAAGGCTAGATCTACTGGCGGTCTGGAGAAACTACCCATGAGCTTGAACCTGGTGACCCTGGTGGGGCGAGCCGGCATGGATCCGGAGGTGCGCTACTTTGAGTCGGGCAGGGTGGTGTGTACCTTCAGCCTGGCGGTGAACCGATTCCGCAAAGGGGAAGACAAGCCTGATTGGTTTAACCTGGAGCTGTGGGGCCGCACTGCCGAGGTGGCCGGAGAGTATGTGCGCAAAGGCAGCCTCATCGGGGTAACAGGCAGCCTCAAGTTCGATCGCTGGAAAGACAAATCCACCGGAGAAGAGCGCCAGAGGCCCATCATCGCTGTAGATCGCCTAGAACTGCTGGGATCCCGTCAAGACCGCGACTCCAACCTGCCCCCCGAAGAGCCGTTTTGACCCGTTGGACTGGAGCTGGGCAACCTCAAGGTCCCGCTCCTTCCAAGCATCGCCTACAGGCCTGCACCACTGCTGTCAAATCCTGGCTGCACCAGGGATAGTCCAACGGGGGTCGCCGGATCACCCACAGAGGGATCCCCAGGGTTTTGGCCACCGCCTGCTTGATCCCCAGCCCACCTGCTTCCCCAGAAGCTTTGCTGATCACCACCTGAGGGCTGAACCGCTGCCAAAGCTGCAGTTCTTGCTCCAAGCTGAGGGGCAAGCGCATCCCGATCACCCGCTCGGCAGGGATCCCGGCTTGCACCGCTTGGGGAACCGATTCCGGCAGCACCCGCGCCCACAGTTGGCAGCGGTCTTGCCAAGGCACAAACAGGGGCAGGGCCTTCACTCCCACCGTCAACAGCACCCGCCGCCCTGCCAGCACCGCATCTGTGAGCACCCCCTGCCAATCCGGCACCACCTGGACCCAGGGATCCAGCTCCAGAGGAGGGCGTTCGTAGCGCAGGTAGGGGATCCTCAGTTGAGCCGTCACCTGGATGGCCAGTTGCGAGATTTGCTGGGCAAAAGGATGAGAGGCATCCACCACTACGCGGATCCGGCACTCTTGCAGGAATTGTTCCAGAGATGACGGCGAAAATCGGGTGACCACCACCTGACCAGGCAAATCCTGATACAGTCTTCTGGCCCCTTCGGTGGTGACGGTTGCCACCCAAGGGATCCCTTGGCGGCTGAGGGCGTCGGCCAAGCTGCGGCTCTCGCTAGTGCCCCCGATCAAAGCCACTTCAACTGGACTACCAACTGAGCTCATGGTGTGTTGCCAAACTTTGACGCCCGTAGATACGATCAAGATCACCGGCTGGAGGCAATTGCTCATGATCGAGATGCATGTGGCTGGGATTGCGGTCGATGCCGTCAACCAAAACCCCATTGTCATCCTGCGCGATGGCAGTGAGCGTCGTGCCCTGCCCATTTGGGTGGGAAAAGCAGAGGCCAACGCCATTTTGCAGGCCCTGGACGACCAAAAGCCACTGCGCCCCATGACCCATGATCTCATCCTCAACTCCTGGAAGACGTGGGGGATCAAGCTGGAGCGAGTCATCATTCACGCGTTGCTGGATAACACCTTCTACGCGGTGCTCGTCACCGTGAATGGTGACAAAAAACAAGAGATCGACTGCCGCCCCAGCGACGCCATTGCCCTCGCTCTGCGGGCCCATGTTCCCATCTGGACGGTGGAAGAGGTCATTGCGGAAGCCTCGATCCCCATGAACCAAGATGCCGACGAAGCAGAGCGGGAGGCCTTTCGCAAGTTTGTAGAGAATGTAACCCCCAGAGACTTTATCCGCAGCTATCCCATGACCGACCATCCCACCGAAGCCGACAGTTAAGCAATTCAGACGGAGCCCGGCAAACAGGCCATGCCCCAGGTTGCCAGGTTAACGGTCTATCCCATCAAGTCCCTGGATGGGATCCCTCTGTCTGAGGTGAGGCTGACGGCAGGGGGGACTTTGGAGGGGGATCGGCGCTACGCCCTGGTGGATGCGGAGGGGAAGCGGGTGAACGGCAAACGCCATGCTGCAGTCCACCGCCTGCGGGCCCGGTTTGATCCCCGGTTGGGCCGGGTGCAGTTGTGGGGGGAGGGCAAGACGGCCCAGTTTGACCTGCAGCAGCAGCGGGATGCTTTACAAACTTGGCTCAGCCACTGGTTGGGCTTTCCGGTGCAACTGCTGGAGGATCCTGTCAGGGGATTTCCAGACGATCCCTATGCCGACGGCCCCACCCTGATCAGCACAGCCACTCTGGAGACGGTGGCTGGTTGGTTCCCCAACTTGACCCTGGAAGCGGTTCGGCAGCGCTTTCGCATGAATATCGAGCTGTCGGATTGCTCTGCCTTTTGGGAGGATCGTCTCTTTGCCCGCGCAGATCAAGGGGTGCGCTTTCGCATCGGGGAAGTGGAGCTGCTGGGCCTTAACCCCTGCACCCGCTGTGTGGTGCCCACCCGGGATCCCCTGAGCGGAGATGCCTATCCCGGTTTTCAAAAGCACTTCGTGGCGCAACGGCAGAAAACCTTGCCACCCTGGGCCGAAGCCAGCCGCTTTGACCATTTCTATCGCCTTGGGATCAATACGTGGATCCCGAGAACGGAGACGGGCAAGCACCTGAGGGTTGGGGATCCCGTCGAAATCCTCGGGGTTGAACCCCTCAGCCTCTACCCTGAGCTGAATCGAACCCCAGGTTAGTTTCCGACCTACAATCAAGCTAGAGCAGCTCTTTTGGCTTGACCAAGCTATGCAAACCCTGGATCGGCCCAACGCCCCCCCCCAGCAGCCCTACCCAGAACCGGTCTATCCCCGTCGCCCCACCCGCACGGTGGCCGTAGCTGATGTGTTGATCGGCAGCCAGCACCCGGTGGTGGTACAGTCCATGATTAACGAGGACACCCTCGACGTCGACGCGGCAGTGGCCGGGATCCGCCGTCTGCACGAGGCAGGCTCAGAGATTGTGCGGGTTACCGTTCCCAGCATGGCCCATGCCAAGGCGATGGAGGCGATTCGGGAGAAGCTGATCCAAACCTACAAGCCCGTGCCTTTGGTAGCTGATGTCCATCACAACGGCATCAAGATCGCCCTGGAAGTAGCCAAATACGTGGACAAGGTGCGCATCAATCCGGGGTTGTTCATCTTTGAAAAACCTCAGCCCGGTCGCACAGAATATACCCAGGCGGAATTTGAGGCCATTCGTAACAAAATCCGGGAAACCTTCACCCCCCTTGTCCAGACCCTCAAAGCCCAGAACAAAGCCCTGCGCATCGGGGTCAATCATGGATCCCTGGCAGAGCGGATGCTCTTCACCTACGGGGATACGCCTGAGGGCATGGTGGAGTCGGCCCTGGAATTTGCCCAAATTTGCGCCGAGCAAGACTTTCACAATGTGGTGCTTTCCTTCAAGGCCTCCCGCCCGCAGGTCATGTTGGCGGCCTACCGGCTGGCAGCCCGTCGCTTCGATGCCCTGGGCCTGAATTACCCCTTCCACTTAGGTGTCACCGAGGCGGGCGATGGAGAATATGGGCGCATCAAGTCGGCGGTGGGGATCGGAACCCTCTTGGCTGAAGGGATCGGCGACACGATTCGGGTTTCTCTCACGGAAGCGCCGGAAAAGGAGATCCCGGTGGCCTACGGCATTTTGCAAGCTCTGAACCTGCGCAAAACCATGGTGGAGTATGTGGCCTGCCCTTCCTGTGGCCGCACCCTCTTCAATTTGGAGGAGGTGCTGCAGAAGGTGCGTGCTGCAACTCAGCATCTGGTGGGGTTGGACATTGCCGTGATGGGCTGCATTGTCAATGGGCCGGGAGAGATGGCCGACGCCGACTACGGCTACGTAGGCAAGACGCCGGGGGTGATCTCTCTCTACCGCGGCAAAGAGGAAGTGAAAAGGGTGCCGGAATCGGAAGGCGTGCAGGCGCTGATCGATCTGATCAAAGCCGATGGGCGCTGGGTGGATCCCCCTTCTTCCCATTAATTCCGCTTCCCCCTCAAGAGGCGACCTGCCCAGCCATCCTGCCGCGCTCTTGCTTCGCTCAGAAACTGGCTAGTGGCGTTTGCCACGCAGGGCTTTGGCGCGGTTGTTCACCTGTCTTACAAATAGAGGCAGCAGGTGCACCCGGATATATTCAAACGCTGCTTGCAGACCTTCTGTTTCTTGACATACTCCCCTGCCTTTAGGCAGGAGATTCTGGTTCCTGGTTCTGCGACAGCACTTACCGTGTTGGGTTGCCCCTCTACGACAGCGGTGCTCATCTCCCCAGGCGTTCCCCCAAGCGCTACGCGCCGCTGACGCGAGTGCAGGGCGGTTCCCCAATGCCCTTAGGTACCGTTGCAAACAACAACTACAAAACCTATTGAGGCTGCATCCAGTCGTGAGACTGTTGGGTTTTTAGAGCGGTTGACTACCCTGCCGCTGCAGGCAGCATAGCACAAAGCCGCCCTAGATAGGCCGATTTCCGCCTCAACCTGCGTGGGATCCCTGAAGGCCGACAAAAATTGATTGGAGGTCAGCCAAGTGAAGAGTTCTGCGCGATTCAAGTCACAACTGGGCGGGGAAGGCACTTGCCAGTCTTGAGGTGGCCCAAGCAGCCACTGCCGGGCAAACAAGCTCAACACCGCATCCCCCAGCCAAGCCTTGTCGCGACGGGATCCCTCGTCCAACTGGGCCACCTGCTGTCTGATGGTCTGGCCGGTCGAGGAGAAATGGGATCCTGTCAGCATGGAAATGGGAAGTGTGCAAGAACTGGCAGCAGACAAGCCCGGCGGCAAAGCGCCCCTGCCTCATTTTAAGATAGGGTCTGGCCCGTTGCAGGTGGAGTGTGGCATTGTGAGGATCCTTGGAGCATGTTGTTGGAGCTAACCCCAGAAGAATGCGAATCGGTGATTCCGGTGGTGCCAACGCGCCTTCAGTATGCGGCTTACTGGAGCGATGCCCTCAAGAGCACGGGCCGCATCATCACGGCCATTTTGGTGGGCGTGGCGTTGCTGGTTCTTTCCCGCGCTTTCGGCGAGGGATCCTTTCTGGGGGCAATCGCCTTCCTGGTCGGGATTCTCTCGTTGCTCTATCCCTTCCTGTGGGGGCCGCTCTATACCATCTCCCGCCGTCAGCTAGCCTTTCGCGAGATTCCCTATGGGGGATTGTTTTTTGGGCAGGTGTTGCGCACTCGCCGCTACGAGGTGGTGGTGGAAGAGCGAGAAAAGCTGGATGAAGATGGCAACTTCTACATTGAAGAGGTGCGGGAGCGCCAGTTTGAGATGGAAATTGGCGATGAGACCGGAGTCGTCTATCGTGTGCGGGCCAAGGACGATCCCCGCTACAGGCGAATTGTCAAAAAGCAATCGGTGCTCGGGTTGGTGAAAGCCTATTCCCGCGATTTGCAGCGCCGGCCCACCTTGAGCGAGGTCTATGTGGTCAAGCTGGGGGAGTGGGTGGGAGATGTCTCCTATCTGGATCGGGAGGCTTTTTTGGATATGGCAGATGAGCTGTTGGAGCTACAGGCCCAAGGACAAGCTTGATCCCCTGGATCCCTGGTGTTCTCTGGGATGGAGGGGAAGGGATCCCTGCCTTTTTATTCTGAAACCTAAACGGCTGCCTATCCGGGAGCGCCGCTTTTAACGCTGGGTTAGCCGCATTATTGTACTGGCCAGGGGTAGGGTTGGGTAGTTTACTGTGGACTGGCGGGAGCTTTAAACTGAGGGCTGTAAGCTAAAAACAACTGCCATGGGCGATCCTCTCACCCCCCAAGTTAGCGAGCGCATCTGCAAGCACATGAACGAAGATCATGCCGATGCAATAGCCCTCTACGCCAGGGTCTTTGGCCAGGTGGAAGGAGTTACCCAAGCCCGCATGCAGGCCATTGACCCGGAAGGGATGGACTTGCGGGTGCAGGTCGACGGGGCCGTACAAACGCTGCGGATCCGCTTCGACCACCCCCTGCGGGACTCGGAGGACGCCCATCAAACCTTAATTGCCATGGTGAAGCAGGCTCGCGCTCAAGTTAAACAGGCTACAAAGTGATGAGAGATACAGTTGAGGCTTAGCTGGCCTGCTGTAGGAGCAGATCCAACTGGCCGCGAGCCTCTAGCGCGTAAAGATCGTCGCAGCCGCCGATATGCTGGTCGTTGATGAAAATTTGCGGCACCGAACGGCGGCCGTTGGCCCGCTTGGCCATTTCCGCCCGTGCTGCCTCGTCTCCATCGATGGCGTACTCGATATACTTCACGCCTTTGCGATCCAGCAGTTGCTTGGCCCGGATGCAAAAGGGACAAAAACGCCAGGTGTAAATCTCAACAGTCATAAGAAAACAACAAACGCTTTTACATAGCTTAACATTTTCACGGAGCCGGGATCCCTTTCCTTGCAAACCTGGGGTTTTCTGCCTCCCATGGTCTAGTTGGCTTCCTTCCAATTGTGGCCAATTTGGATATCCACCACCAGCGGTATGGAGAGGGGCACTGCTCCTTCCATTTCCCTTTGGATCAGCGGTTTTAGGGCCTGCCATTCCGAGGGATCCACCTCAAACACCAGCTCATCATGCACCTGCAGGAGCAAGCGGGAACGAAAGTTCTGCAGCTTTTGCCGCAGGCGCACCATTGCTACTTTGATAATGTCCGAGGCGGATCCCTGAATGGGAGCATTCACAGCTGCCCGCAATTCCGCTTGTTTGCGATGGCCTGTCAGACGAGACAAATTGGGAAAATAGCGACGGCGACCCAAGATCGTTTCTACATAGCCATGCTTTTCCACAAAGGCTTCAGTGGAGCGCAGATAGGCAAAAATGCCGGCGTAGCGCTCGTTAAATCGCTGTAAAAATTGCTTGGCTTCCGACAAAGAAACCCCCGCAGTGCGGGCAAAGCGCTGCGCTCCCATGCCATAGATCACCCCATAGTTGATCGTTTTGGCCAGGCGGCGTTCTTCGCTGGTTATTTCCTGTTTTTCCAGGAGCAGGCGGGCGGTCAGGGTATGCACATCTTCCCCTGAGCGAAAGCCTTCCAGCAAGGCAGGTTCTTGGCTGAGGTGGGCCAAAATGCGCAGCTCAATTTGAGAGTAATCTGCTGCCGCCAATAGCCATCCCTCTTGGGGAATAAAAGCTTGTCGAATCCGGCGACTGAACTCGGTGCGAATGGGAATATTTTGCAAGTTGGGGTTTGAGGAGCTGAGCCTGCCGGTGGCAGTAACGGTTTGGTTAAAGTCGGTGTGGACTCTGCCGGTATCGCTTCTTACCAGGGCAGGCAGAGCATCCACATAGGTCGATTTCAGCTTGGCCAAGGTGCGGTATTGCACGATGGTTTCGATGAGAGGATGATCCCCCTCTAGCTTTTCTAAAACTGAGGCATCGGTGGAATAGCCGGTGGCCGTTTTGCGGGTTTTGCGAATGTCCAATTTCAGCTTTTCAAAGAGCAGGGATCCCAGTTGCTTGGGAGAATTGAGGTTAAAGGTTTCTCCAGCCTGGGCATAAGCTTTCTGCTCCAAACTTTGCAGCTCTTGTTCCAGCTCTTGGGAAAATTGCCTCAGAAACTCGGTATCAACGCGAATGCCGATCCACTCCATCTCTTCCAAAACTTGGGCCAAGGGCAGCTCGACCTGAATAAAAAGATCCCACAGGCGTGGATCGGTTTTCTGCAGCTTTTCGGTGAGGATTGGCACCAGACGATAGGCACAATAGGCGTCGGTTCCACAGTATTCTGCAACTTTGGAAATCGGGATATCGGCAATGGACTGTTCCTTGCCCAGCAACTTTTTGTAGCTGGTGGTTGGCAAACCCAAATGGGTAGCTGCCAAATCGGCCAAGTTGTGGCTGGCTTCTGGATCCAAAACGTAGCTGGCCAACATGGGATCAAACTGGATCCCTTGCAGGCGGATCCCGTGGGCGCGGAAAATGCTCAGGTCGTACTTACAGTTTTGTAGGCTTTTGGGTCGGTTGGGATCTTCCCAAAGGGGTTGCAGGCTTTGTTTAACCAGCTCCCAATCCAGGTTGGATCCCTGGCGGTGGCCGATGGGCAAGTAGGCGATATCTCCCTCTGACCAACAACAGCCGATCCCTACCAATTGGGCATCCCGTGGATCTAGGCTGGTGGTTTCAGTATCCCAAGCTACAATCCCTGGGCAGGCCAACAGCTCTTGCCGCAACAGCTCCAGTTGCTCTGACGTATCGATGATGCGCACCGCCGGCAGAGAAGGGACGGGATCGAGGGCAAAATCAAACCACAGGGCTTCGTCAGGAGCGTTTGCGGGATCCCCGGTGGGATTAAAGGCGCTGACCACCTCTGCCTCGGTTGGGATCCCCCCCAAAGCCGTTTGTATTTTGCGCACTTGGGCGATGAAGCTGTGAAACTCCAATTTTTCCAGCAGCGGCAGCAATTCTGCTTGATCAAACCCGGTTAATTTCATGCCCTCCCAGTCGGGAGAGAGAGGGACATCGCATTTGATTCGAGCCATAAATTGCGAGTGCTGAGCCGCCGGGATCCCTTCTTTGAGGTATTGCTGGACTTTTCCTTGGATCTCGTCCAGGTGGTCGAAAATTTCATCCAAACTGCCGTAGCGCTCCAGCAGCTCCACAGCTCGCTTGGGGCCGATCCCTTTCACCCCGGGAATGTTGTCAGAAGGGTCACCACAGAGGGCCTTATAATCCACCACCTGCCAAGGCCAGATGCCCAATTTTTCTTTCACTTGTTCGGGGCCAAACTCGCTGATGCGATCTTTGCTGTTGAGGTGCAAAACCCGAACTCTTCCATCGGTATCGATCAACTGGAACAGATCTTGATCGCCACTTAAGATCTGCACCCGGTAATCTTGGGGGGCTAGCCTACTGAGGGTGCCCAAAATGTCATCGGCTTCAAAACCAGGCACCACCAAAATCGGGATGCGTAGTGCCGTCAACACCTGCTTCAGGTTCTCCACATCTTCGATAAACTCCGGTGGCGTTTCCGGGCGGCCTGATTTGTAGGTTTCGTCGGCCTCGTGGCGAAAAGTGGGCTGCCGTGTATCAAAGGCAACGGCTACATGGGTAGGGGTGTATTTGTCCAAGACTTCTAACAGCGATTTCAAAAAGCCAAAGCTGACGCTGGTGGGGATCCCAGTGGAAGTGCGCAACCCCCCCTCGCGGCTGTAGGCAAAGGCGTAGAAGGAGCGATAGGCCAGAGAGTGACCATCCACCAGCAGCAGTGTTGGAGTTTGCCAAGCCATCAGCTGATACCTTGAGGGTGAATCTAGCCTATCGGATCTGGGCTATGGGCAGAAGGGATCCCACATCCGTCTCAAGAACTCGAGCGGCGGGCTGCTGCCGACACCCAATGGCAACTTCTGTAATCACAATCTGTAGGCACAATCTGTAATCACAACTGGCTAGGACGAGATCCAAAAGCCCATCGACGGGCCCGCCAACCCTGATTTCCGTTTTGCGGGCTACAATGCTCATGCCCATTTTTTCAATTGGTTGGCTCAATCGGCAATACCTAAATTTGTTACCCAGTTGATCACCCAAAGCATTGCCCTCTGGTTCTGGACAAAATACAGCCCACCACAATGCTCTTCTCTTCTCAGCAAATCCTGCCCCCATCTCTCTACCCACCCCTGCATTGGGGCCTCAAGACCCTCTTTCCCGACGGCCTGTGGGAGTTGCCGGCAGATCCCCATACCCAGCGGGTGGCTCTGACCTTTGACGATGGCCCTCACCCTGAGTACACCCCTGCTTTGTTGCAGGTTTTGATGGATTTTCAGGTGCCGGCCACGTTTTTTGTGTTGGGAGAACGGGTGCAGCGCTGGCCCCACCTGGCCCGTCAGATCCGCCAACAAGGCCACCGCATTGGCCTTCACGGCTGGCAGCATCGCCCTTTTACCGAGCTTGCCCCTGGAGAGCTTTATCAGAGCCTGAAGCGCAGCCAAACCACCCTCGTGGCTGCCTGTGGCGGGATCCTTGACGATTATCGGGCTGTGCGCCCGCCCAATGGCTTGTTTTGGCCGCAGACGCTTGCGGATTTGCGCCGTTGGGGCTTTTGTCCGGTGATGTGGAGCGTGGTGCCTGAGGATTGGCTGATCCCACCGGTATCGGTGGTAGTGGAGCGGGTGCTGGCCCAGGTGCGGCCTGGCTCCTTAATCGTGCTGCACGATGGGGTACAAGGAGGAGCCCAAGTGGTTGAGGTAACGCGGCAGTTGATCCCAACTTTGAAGAAGCGGGGATTTGAATTTGTCCACTTGCCGGATCCCTGAGATCTTTCCAGTTGGGGAGAAATTAAATACAGTAGAGGCACGCGTAGGCAGGAGGGTCAAGCCATGGGCGCACGCAAGATCATCTACGGCATTTTTGGGCAACGGGCCGGCAGCGTCATCGTCGGAACTTGGAACTGGCTGTGGGGGATCCCGGTGGAGAAAGGTGGCACAGGGGCGGTGATGGTGGCGGAAGAATCCCTACGCACGATGCAGGAGACGGTTCAGCGTCTCACGGAAGCCGTTGCCACCCAAGTAGCCGCCTATCAGCGGGCTGAACAAAAGTACATGCAAAAGGTGCGGGAGTACCAGGCCCTGGAGAACAAAGCTCGCCTGGCCGCCCAACGGGGCGATCAAGAGGCTGCCCGTCTGGCTATGTCCCAAGCGCTGCAAATTGAGGCCATTCTCGGCCCCCTCAAGGAGAATGTGGAAACTGCCGAGCGCTACGTCAATGCCGCCAAGCAAAAGCTGGCCCGCGAGAAAGAACGACTGGCCGCTTACAAGAGCGAGCTGAGCAACCTCAAAGACATCAACGAGGTGAACCAAGCTCTGGAGCAGATGACCCGCGTCAACAACTCCTACAACATCGACTCGGCCAAGTCCCAATTTGAGGCGGCAAAGAATGCTATCCAGGCTCGCCAGCTCAAATCCCGAGCCATGAGCGAACTCTCGGAAGATCGCAGCGAGCAGATTGCTGCCCAATTGGATGAAATGGCCATGGACGATGAAATCTCCCGCCGCTTGGCAATGCTCACCGGCCAAGGAGGTGCCCAGGCCAACCTGCCGATGCCGGATTTGGATTTCGAGAAGCGGCTCCCTCAATAGCGGCAGTTGCTTTTAGGCCGGTAGGATCCCCTGTTTTCAGTCTCAGCCGACATCGGCGACCACGCTGCTGAGCCGGAGTTTTCCGTGGGCGCAGTCCGGCCAACTGGGCTGGATACTCAGGCCTGAGCACGCCCGGCACCCAGGCCAAGGGGTTAGAGCTGGCGCGCTCGTACTAGGATGATAAAGGAAGAATAGGCAACCCACCTGAGGAGAGGATCCCAGCAATGTCAGCAGCACGAGGCGCGCATTCTGCCCGATCAGGCCTGTGGCCCACTTACGCAACCAGCCCGTGGCTGTCTAGAGCGCTGTTGCTGCTCTGTGTTTGCCTCAGCTTGGTGGTTTGTGCCTGTTCCGCGGGCTCTAACCTGCGGGCCTACAGGGATCCCAGCGGAGCCTTTGCTTTTGCTTACCCCAACGGCATGGTGGCGGTCAATCTTGGGCCGGGGAAAGGGCCGGTGGTACTCCTGCGCGACCTGGTGTACGAGACCGAGAACGTCAGCCTGATGATCGCCCCATTTGACAAAGGGGAGACGATTGCCGATCTGGGCAGCCCGGCTGAGGTGGGGCAGTTGGTGGCGGAGAAGATCATAGCCCCTGAGGGATCCGGTCGCTCGGCCAAGCTGTTGGCTGCCGAAGCCTTTGAGCGGCAGGAGCACCCCTATTACCTGCTGGAATACCAAACCGATATGGGATCCCAGCTTCGCCACGAGGTGGTGACGGTGACCGTTCGGCACCATCGCCTCTATACGCTGACGGCCTCTACCCAGGAATCCCGCTGGCCTCAGGTGCAAGCTGCCTTTAGGAACGTGGGCCGATCTCTGAATGTTTCCTAAAGCTTTTCCTGAGAGGATTTTCTCAAGGGATTGAACCGGGTTGACGGACTTGGGTAGGTTAAGGTTGAGCCCTTTAGGGCTGAGTTATGGTCATTTTAGGTTGGGGGCGAGACGCCTGGGCTACTGAGAAAAGCCTTGTGGTTCTGGGGATTATTGCTCCGCAACGCTGACGCGAAGACGCGACCAACGTTTTGGGTGTGGGTGCAGTGTCCTAGCTTGAATCGAAATGACCCTACCTACGGGTTCCAGCCGGGCCATCTGGTGCTAGAACGGTAGTGTTTTGAACCTGCGGAGATGGGATCCCACCCTCTTGGGCCTGCTCTATGACCGTATACGTGGTTCAGATCAGCGACCTGCATCTGTTTGCCAAGCCCCATCACCGGCTGCTGGGGGTGGACACGGAAGCCTCTTTCCTGCAGGTGCAAAAGGCCATTGCCGCTTTGGATCCCTTGCCGGATCTGCTGCTGCTTACCGGAGATCTCTCTCAAGATGGCAGTGCGGCATCTTACGCCCGTTTGAGAGCCCATTTGCAGGCTCTCCCCATCGATACTTACTGGTTGGCGGGCAACCACGATCGCCTGCACACCATGAACCAAGAGCTTCATGCCGAGCGGCTATTTGGGGACAAGAGCTTCAGCCGGGAAAATTGGAGCTTTATTTTGTTGAACTCCCTCGTGCCCGGCAAAGATAGCGGCTACCTGACGGAGCGCACGCTGCTGTGGCTGAGACAGGAATTGCAGCGGAGCAAAGCTGCCCAACACCATGTTTTGTTGGCCCTGCACCACCCCCCTTTTTCGGTGGATTCTGCCTGGCTGGATCAAAGTGCCCTGCAGCAGCCGGAGCGGTTGTTTGGGGTTCTGGACGAGTTCGACCACATCCGCCTTGTTGTATTCGGCCATATTCACCAAGACCTGCACCGCCGGCGGGAGGGGGTTGATTACCTGGCTTGTCCCTCAACCTGTGTGCAATTTCGTCCCAAGAGCCCCCAGTTTGGCCTGGAGGTAATTCCCCCTGCCCTGAGGCAGATATGGTTGGAGCGAGATGGCAGCTTCAAAACTCAGGTTCAACGGGTGGGGGCTGCTCTGCAACGGCCCAACCTGGCCCTGAAGGGATATTAGCTCTCCCCCTCTTGAACCTCTGTGGGGGGTAGCCCGATGGCCTGCCCCAAACAGACGCTGGCCCCCAGCAAGGCCAACCACCCCGGCAGCAGCGACAGGAAGGCCACTGCAGCCACCAGGGTATTGTTTCCCCCTTGCAAAAGGCTGTAGAGCAGCATTGGCAGCGTGAGAACCCGCCCACCGCCGACAAAGAAGGTGAGCAAAAATTCGTTCCAAGAGATCAAAAAGGCAAATACCGCCCCAATGGCTGCCCCAGGGGCAATGAGGGGCAACGTCACCTGCCACCACACTTGCCAGGGATCCGCCCCCAAACAGCGGGCCTGCGCCTCGTAGCCGCGGTCGAAACGGGCGAACACACTGCCCATCACCAGAGCCATGTAGGGAATGGTGGGGATCAGATGCACCAAAACCACCGCCAGCAGGGTACTGTCCAGCCGCAGGCGAATCAGCACCCCTTGGATGCCCATCAATACGGCCAAAGGAGAGGTGATGATGGGCAATAGCAGCAGCAGGCGCAGCCAGGCAGGCACGGGACGGGTGCCCAAAACTCGCCCTGCCGGGATCCCCACCCCCAAGGCCAGCAGGGTGGTAAACAGGGCAATTTGCAAGCTCTGGCCGAAGGCTGCCCGGAACTGGGATCCCCAGCTCAGCAGTTGCTGCCAACCGGCTATGCTCCATGCCCGGGGCAGGGCATCGGGAAAATACCAGGCCCGCGTGAAGGCCCAAAGGGCCAGCACCCCAAAGGGCAAAGCCCAAAGGAGGGCCACTCCGGCCACCCCAAGGCGGAGCAGGGATCCCCCAATCCATCTGCGTCCTTTCACGGCTTTCTCCAAGGACCCCGTCCCGCTGAGCCAAACGGCAGCTGCAGAAAGGATACTCTGGCTGCAAACAGCCCTCCGATTAGGCTGACCACCGCTGCCGAGACAGCCAGCAGGATGATCCCCAGCGCCACCGCCTGCTGCCGCTGCTCCAGGTTGATGTGGGTGAAGCGCTGGTAGATCAGAACGGGCAAGGTGCGCGGGTAGGTGGGCCCTAAGAGCAAGGGAACCTCAAAGGCGCTGAAGACAAAGCCGAAGATGAGAATCCCGGTGGCCAGCAGCCCCGGCCTCAGCAAGGGCAGCGTTACATACCAAAACGTCTGGGCGGCAGAAGCCCCCAGCAGCCGAGCCTGTTGCTCCAGCTCGGATCCCATCCCGCGCAGCAGCGTCAGCGCCACCAGAGCGGCAAACGGGATCTCCTTCCAAAGCCAATAGAGCAACACCCCCACATAGCCGCGGTCGTTCACCCACAAGGGAAAATCCTGATCCGAGGCAATCCAGCCCAGTTGAAAGGCCAGCCGCGCCAGCCAACCGCTGGGCCCCAGCAGCAGCAGCATCCCCGCCACCCCCACCAAATGAGGAATCGGCAGCGTCAACTGGCCGAGCCAGATGGCCCACCCCCCCAGCCCCCGCAACAGCAGCGCCAGCCCCAGCCCCAAAAGCAGCGCCAACCCCGTTGCCAACAGAGCGATTCTGAGGCTGAGCAACAGGGATCCCCCGACTTCCGCATCCCGCAGCAGCTCCCCATACCCCTGCAGGGTAAACCCCCTCTCGCCCAGGCCGTAGAGGCCCACACTCTGGGCCAGAGCCAGCAGCAGCCCCCCGCCGTAGAGCAGGCCCACCAACCCCAACGCCGGCAAAAGCGGCCCATACTGCCGGATCCCCTTAAGCCCCACCGGCCCAGATCCCCGTCCATTTAAGCTATTCATTGAGCCAGTCCCAAGAGCTGCCTCACGAGAGAATTCAAGATGGGAGCGGATCCCTCGACGATCAAGCGATCAAGACTGCCTAGTGCTCCACACCGCCAACGCGACCAACCATTGCGATCTTTACATCCCATGGAGAGAACCCTAGACCAGATTAACCAACGCATTGCCAAAGGCCAGGTGCGGGTGTGGACGGCCCTGGAAGCCAAAGCCAAGCTGGCCACCTTGGGGATCCAGGAAGCCTTTGAGCAGGTGGATGTGATCACCACCGGCACCTTTGAGCCAATGGAGTCTTCAGGAGCCATTGTGAACCTGGGCCATACGGATCCGCCCATCAAGATTCGCCAAGCTTGGCTGAACGGGGTACCGGCCTATGCCGGATTTGGCGCGGTGGATCTTTACCTGGGGGCAGCCCAACCCAGCGAGCAAGCGGATCAAGCCTATGGGGGCGGCCATGTCATTGCCGACCTGGTGGCGGGCAAGCGCGTCCATTTGCGGGCCATCGGCCAAGTGACCGATTGTTACCCCCGCGCCGACTACGAGACCACCCTGACTCGGGATCAGCTCAACCAGTTTTACCTGTTCAACCCCCGCAATGCCTACCAAAACTTCATCGTCGGGGTGAACGGCGGGGATCGGCCTTTGTACACCTACTTGGGTCTGTTGGAACCGCATCTGGGCAATGCCGTCTATTCCAACCCGGGAGAGCTGTCCCCCTTGTTGAACGATCCCCTGTTGCGCCGGGTGGGGATCGGCAGCCGCATCTTTTTGGGAGGCGGCATCGGCTACGTCGCCTGGGAGGGCACCCAACACTTTCCGCTGCAAAAGCGATTGCCCAACCAAACTCCCATCGGCCCGGCGGCCACCCTGGCCCTGATTGGAGATGCCAAGCAAATGCAGGCGGAATGGGTGAGGGGCTGCTACTTCCGCAACTACGGCCCCAGCTTGATGTTGGGGGTCGGGATCCCCATTCCCATCCTCGCTCCTGCGGATTTGGAGGCCATTGCCATTCGGGATGAGGAGTTGGTTGCCCCCGTGATTGACTTTTCCATTCCCCGCCGGGTGCGGCCCACCTTTGGCTTGGTGAGCTATGCCCAACTCAAATCTGGCCAGATCACCCTCAATGGCCGCAAGGTTCGCACTGCCCCTCTGGCCAGCTTGCGCCGCTCCATACAAATTGCCGAAATCCTCAAGCAGTGGATAGAAAGCGGCCAATTTACCCTCACCCAACCCGTCGCTCCCCTGCCCCTGGATCGGGAGTTTCTCTCCCAAAATCCCCTCGGCTAGACGGATCCTGAATTCCCACCTGCCAAACAGCCTCTCCAGAGAAAGAGACCAGCCCAATCCCCATTCAAGGCTGAGAAACATCAGCGACAAATCCGCCCGGCAATTGCGGGAAGAGCTGGAGGAACTGGAGAAAAGTCAGCAGAAATGGCGCAGTCGCCTGGGAACCTTGGGCAACCCAACCCCCAGCAGATCTGCAGAATTACTGCCGGCTGGGATCCCTTCCAAACCTGCGGCGGGGTTGTTTTCTAGACAGTTGCCGCTACCATTACGCTTTAAGTGTTGCCACCGGAAACTCCCCGGCGGGAAAAAGAGAGGGGGCCGTGTCCAAAGTGGGAGATAAGGTCATGTTCCAGCGTATTGCTCTCGGCTCTGCTGCATTGGGATTGCTTATGACCATACCCGTCCTTCCCGGCCACGGGTTTGGAGAGCCCCGGGTCGTTCCCGATACCCCGTTCTACTTCGACAACCACCGCTTCGATCGCTACCCCGATGCAGTTGTGGTGCGGGTGGTCAACGGCGACACCCTAGTGGTGCAAATCGAAGGGGAACAGAAGATGCGCCTAATCCGGTTGGCCGGGATCGAGGGTCTCAGCCCGGAAGAAAACCCCTATTACCAGCAAGCCATTGAACTGATGCGGGAGCGCATCCTCTACCGCACCGTCAAGCTGGAAGGGGATAAGTTGCTGCGCAACGTAGATGCTACGGGCTTGGTGGAGGCCTATGTCTGGTTAGAAGGCCATCAGATGAACGCCATGTTGGTGCGCAATGGCCTGGCCCGCATCATCCCCTACAGCCACAACATCAAGTACGACAGCTACTACGGTGGCCTACAAGAAAAAGCCCAGCAGGAGCGCCTTGGCATTTGGAGCCGTCTCTGAGTTGGCTTTATACTGAACTTCAGTTCTTTAATCTTCAAGGGAGCAGAGAGGAAAGAGCTTCTCCCTTCTCTCCCGTTACTTCCTCTAGGTTATGCCTAGCCTGCCTTGACGGTTGAACCCACTCCAGCCCCCAGGGATCCCAATCGCTGGGTGAGGCGGCTGCCTCTGGTGACCGGCCTTTTGGGCAGCGTCCTTTTGGTTATTAATCGACTGGCCTTTACGCCGGAATTGCTTACCAGCCAGTCCCGTTCAGATGCCTTGGGGATCCTCCTCAGCGCCGTTTTGATCCTGACCGGCCTGCTGTGGCAGCAGATCCAGCCTCTTCCACCCCAAACGGCCCCCCTGCAGGGGATCCCCGGCTGTGATTGGCATCCCGATCTTTCCGAAAGCGAGAAACTGGAGCTGGCTTGGGCCTCCCATACCCTGCTCAGCACCACCGCCGCCCGCACCGTGGTGATCTGGGTGGGTGGGCGAACCCTCCTGCAACGGGGGATCCTAGCCACCCCCGGCCAGATGCCCTCCATTCAGCCCAAGAGCGTTTTACAGCGGGTCTTGCAGACGGGGCGGCCCGTGTATTTGGTGGATCTCAAGCTGTTCCCGGCCCGCGCCGAGTTCGATGGCCTGTTGCCCCCCGGATCCCAGGCCGTGCTGTGCCAGCCCATCGGCCAGCGAGGGTGCTTGATTTTGGGGAGCGATACCCCACGCAGCTTCAGCCGGCAGGAGCAAACCTGGATTGCCGCCATTGCCGACAAACTAGCAGCCACCCTACTCCCCTCTCCCCCTGGGAGAGGGGCTGGGGGGTGAGGGCTAGGCGGCGCTCTCTAGGCTCACCTGGAACACTTCGCTGAAGGCTTTTTCCACCTTGTAGCCCGAGTCGATGGTCTCCAGAGGATCCTTGCGCAGGCGGTGACGCAAACACAGGCTGATCACCCGACGGATATCGGCGACGGTGACCTCACTGCGCCCCTCTAGAGCTGCCAGGGCTTTGGCAGCCCGGTTGGTTACAATGTCTCCGCGCAGTCCATCCACCTCCAAAGCCGCGCATACCCCAGAGATCTTCAAGCGCAAGTCGGGATCCACTGCCACGTTGGGCAAAAGATGTTGGGCTTTTTCGATGCGCTCCCGCAGGCGCTGCTGGGAATCGGCATACTTGGCCAAAAAAGCCTGGGGATCGGCGTCGAACTGGCTGCGCTCCTCCACGATCCGCACCCGCAGGGCGGCATCTCGCACCGTTTCGATCTGGACGAACATGCCAAAGCGATCCAGCAGTTGAGGCCGCAATTCCCCCTCTTCCGGGTTGCCGGATCCCACCAGCACAAACCGAGCCGGATGACGAATGGAAATGCCCTCCCGTTCCACGGTGTTCCAGCCTGAGGCCGCCGCGTCCAGCAACACATCCACCAAGTGGTCATCCAGCAAATTGACTTCATCCACGTAAAGGATGCCTCGATTGGCCTTGGCTAGTAGCCCTGGCTCAAAAGCCTTCACCCCCTGAGCCAAGGCCCGCTCAATGTCGAGAGTGCCACACACTCGGTCTTCTGTTGCCCCCAAGGGCAGATCCACCATCGGCACCTGGATCCAAGTGCTTTCCAGCGTTTCCCCTGCTTGGAGCCGTTCCCACACTTGATCGCTCATCAAGTCCCGCTGCCGCGGGTGGCTGTTGAAGGGATCCCCTTTCACCACCTCGATCTGGGGCAGCAGGTCGGCCAAAGCGCGGATGGTGGTGGATTTGCCCGTGCCGCGATCCCCCATGATCAGCACCCCGCCAATGCGCGGGTCGATCACGTTGAGGAGCAAGGCCAATTTCATCTCCTCTTGGCCGACGATGGCCGTAAACGGGAAAACCGGGCGACGTTCCAAATGCATAGGGGCAATAACCGACAATTCATCCCCATTATCCCAGAGGCCACTCCCTTCTGGGTGTCAGATAGGCTGGAAAGGGACTGGAACTGGAACCTAAAGACCAGTTTTCGGTCAAATGGAAAAGCAAGCTCAGTTGTCAGCGTGGACGACGCCCTGGGCTTTCACAGAGAGAAGCAGATAGGATCGAAGCCCGCGGGGTTCATCAGAGTGTTGAACCGGCGTGGGGCCGAAAGCTCACAAAAACCCTAGGCAACCTGAGCAACAGTTGGCGGGTGGGGAGACATCAGCGGTGTCAGGCAAAGCAAGTCGGAGACGGTGGACGGCATTTCCAATCCAAAGCGTGGTCCAAAAAGGGCTGGTGGGTTTGATCTGGGTTTGCACTTGGATCCCTGTGCTCACTGTCTCTCTGGCCGTGGCTCAAACCCCCACCACCTCTGTGGTGTTGAGCGATGAGCAGGTAACAATGTACGCCCGTATCGTCTTGGAGATGGAGCCCCACCGGCAAGAGGCCCAAAAGCGCTCCCAAGCCACAAACGACCCAGCCAGCAAAGATCAAATCCGGCGAGAATTCATCCGCACCGCGACCGAGATCATCACTCGCCACGGTATGACTGTGCCTGACTACAACCGCATTACACTCTTGATCCGCTCCGAAGAGGGCAAAGCTTTGCAACAGCGCATTGAGGCCGAAATTCTCCGCCTGCAAAGCGAGGATCCCCAACCGCCAGTCCGATAAAAGTAAACTACCCGACACCCGCGCTATGCGCAGGGTGCGGGCTTTATCCCAATCCCTAGCGGCCCCAGAGGACAGCTAAGTTTCGGAATTTCAGGCGAGTTTACAGTCGCCCCAAGGAGAGAGATCACCTGAGCAGCGTT
>NZ_JANSIG010000002.1:0-91247 GCF_047461975.1 Synechococcus sp. R55.3
ATACGGGAGCGTATCAACCAACAACCCCGCAGCAAAGCCGAGCGGCGCAGGGCCAACAGTTGGGCGTTCTACCAACTGAGGCAGTTTCTGGAATACAAGGCGAGAGTTGCAGGGGTTTCTCTGATCCTTGTTCCGCCTGCTTATACCTCGCAGACCTGTCACAAGTGTTTGCACATCCATCCCGACCCTGCGCAATCCTATCGCAGTGGGAAGCAGTTTAAGTGTGGGCACTGTGGATGGGAAGGGGATGCGGACTGGAATGGTGCAAACGTAATTGCGCTTTTGGGGGCTGCCGTAAACCAGCCCAGAGGTTCGAGTTTGTTTTGTTCTCTGGGAGAGCATAACAGGCTCAGGGCTACTGAAAGCCCGCACTCTTTCGCTTTAGGGGCGCGGAGCGCTTTGCATCAACATGAGTGCGGGTAGTTTACGATCTCACTGCCCTTGGCCCAGCATTGAGGGGATCCCTGCATTCCTTGAAGTTTTGAGAGGGAGGGCTACAAAACCCCTCCTGAAAATGAATTAGAGTGAGATCACACCGGAAGGACGAGTCCATTATGCACCTGAGTGACATCACTCATCCCAACCAGCTCCGAAACCTGAACCTGAGCCAGTTGCGCAGCCTAGCCCGCCAGATTCGCGACAAACATCTGCAGACGGCTGCCAATTCCCCGGTCGGCTGTCATCTGGGGCCAGGGCTGGGGGTGGTGGAGCTGACCTTGGCCCTCTACAAGACCCTCGATCTGGATCGAGACAAGGTGATCTGGGATGTGGGGCACCAGGCTTATGCCCACAAAATGCTCACCGGCAGGTACCACAATTTCCACACATTGCGCCAGAAGGGGGGGATTTCCGGCTACCTGAAGCGCAGCGAGAGCCGCTTCGATCACTTTGGGGCGGGGCACGCTTCCACCAGCATCTCGGCAGCTTTGGGCATGGCCATCGCTCGGGATCGGCGGGGAGACAACTTCAAGGTGGTGGCCATCATTGGGGATGGTGCCCTGACCGGAGGCATGGCCTATGAAGCCATCAACCACGCCGGGCACCTGCCCAAGACCAACCTAATGGTGGTGCTCAACGACAACGGCATGTCTATTTCCCCCAATGTGGGGGCGATCCCTCGCTATTTAAACCGCCTGCGCCTCAGCCCGCCGGTGCAGTTTTTGGCCGACAGCCTAGAAGAGCAACTGAAGAACCTGCCCCTACTGGGATCCAGCCTCAGCCCAGAAATTGACCGCCTCAAGGAAACGGTGAAGCTGGTTACCGCTGTGCAAAACAACAAAGCCGGCATTATCTTTGAGGAGCTGGGCTTTACCTACGTGGGGCCGGTGGACGGGCACAACCTGGCGGAGTTGTTGGATGCCTTTGAGTTGGCCCACGGCATCTCCGGCCCGGTACTGGTGCATGTGGCCACCGTCAAAGGCAAGGGCTACCCGCCTGCCGAAGCGGAACAGGTGGGGTATCATGCCCAATCCCGCTTCGACCTGGCCACCGGCAAGCCCTACCCGCCCACCAAGCCCAAGCCCCCCAGCTACAGCAAGGTCTTTGGCCATGCCCTCTGCAAGCTGGCCGAGCGGGATCCCCGCATCATCGGCATCACCGCTGCCATGGACACAGGCACCGGCCTGGACAAACTGAAGGAAAAGCTGCCAGATCAGTTTGTGGATGTGGGGATCGCCGAGCAGCACGCTGTGACGTTGGCCGCCGGCATGGCCTGTGAGGGGATGCGCCCGGTGGTAGCCATTTACTCCACCTTTCTGCAGCGAGCCTACGACCAAATCATCCACGATGTCTGCATCCAAAAGTTGCCGGTCTTCTTCTGCTTGGATCGGGCGGGAGTTGTGGGAGCCGATGGCCCCACCCACCAAGGCATGTACGACATCGCCTATCTGCGCTGCATTCCGGAAATGGTGCTGATGGCTCCCAAAGATGAAGCAGAGCTGCAGCGCATGGTGGTGACCGGGATCCAGTACACCAAGGGCCCCATCGCCATGCGTTACCCGCGCGGATCGGGTGTAGGGGTGCCTCTGGCAGAAGAGGGGTGGGAACCCCTGCCCATCGGCAAAGCCGAGGTGCTGCGCAGCGGTGGCGAGGTGTTGATCCTGGCCTATGGGTCGATGGTGCATCCCAGCCTGCAGGCGGCGGAGATCTTGAAAGAACACGGTATCTCAGCCACAGTGGTCAATGCCCGCTTCGCCAAGCCTTTGGATACTGAGCTGATCCTGCCTTTGGCCGAACAGAGCCGCTTGGTGGTGACGGTGGAAGAAGGTTGCCTCATGGGTGGGTTTGGCTCGGCAGTGGCCGAAGCCCTGCTCGACGCCGACCTGGCAGTGCCCTTGTTGCGCTTGGGGGTGCCGGATGTGTGGGTGGAGCACGCCACCCCCGAGGAATCCTTGGCAGAACTAGGCTTGAACAGTGCCGGGATTGCCGAGCGGATTCGGGCCAAGTTTCAGGCACGAGTTCTCAAGGGATCCCCTGCGGAAGTTCCCACTGTCAATTCCTGAGCCTATTCCGAAAGGCCCATCCGCCGGTTGAACTGCTCGATGGCGGCTTGCTGCAGAGCTTCTGCAACAGGTCTGGTACGCAGGAGGATCTGCACATCCCGCAGCAGGTTTTCCCGCCACAGATTCTCCCGCAACACCTGCAGGCGGGCATAGTTGGGATCCAAGCGCATGGCCTTTGCCCCCAGTTCCTCAGCTCGTTCGGTTTCTCCCCGAATGTAGAGGGCAGTCGCCAGGGCCAAATAGGGCTCTGCTACGGCATTGTTCATCTCTATCGTGCGTTCCCAGCGATCGATGGCGGCGTCGAGATCCCCCTGCTCATAGTCCACCAAGCCAATGTTGTTCATGGCCGGCCAATAGGCGGAATCCAACTCCAAGGTCTTCTCATATTCCTGCCGGGCCGCATCCCACCGATCCAGCATGAGGTAGGCATTGCCCAGTTGGAAGCGAGCGTTGGGGTTATCCGGTTGCAGGGCCACAGCTCGTTCCAGGGTTTCAGCAGCGGCAAAGTAGCTGCCCTGCCGCAAATAAGCCGATCCCAGCGAGTAGAGAACAGCCCCATCTTGAGGAGACAGGGCGCGGGCCTTCTGCAACGAGGCAATCGCCTGCTCCAAGTCCCCCAGTTCTAGGTGGACGTTGCCCAAAACATAGAGCAGCTCTGAGGAGTTGGGCACCATGGCCACGGCCAGTTGCAGGCGGCGCAGCGCTTCTTCCGTCTGGCCAAACTGGGCTAACCGCAGCGAGTCGGTGGCCAGTTGCAGCGCTTGGGCCTGCATCAAGCCCCCATTGGGCAAAGGGATGTGCAGCAACACCTGGGCCTGGGCAGAGCTCCACCCTCCCATCCCCAACACAACTGCCAGGCCCACCGACAAGGCTTGCCAGGGCCGGATGGATAACCGAAATAACAGTGGCGGCATGATACCCACGCGATAAACAGGCCATGCCCATGTTAGCTGCAACAGCCGGGGATCCCTACGTCTTGGTGTTCTCTTCTGCAGCGGCCATTTGAAAGGGCTCTTGAGCTGCTCATGCTCTTCTGCCTGTTGCTGAGGGTGCCCCGGCTTACACAGAGGTGGATAGGCCATGGTTTACCAGCCGAGAGCAGCCAAATCAGAGGCGCCGCCACCGCCGCCCCGATTGGGTGAGCAGATCTTCGGCAGCCTTTGGCCCCCAAGTGCCGGCCTCATAGGTGAACAGAGGCGGTGCAGCACCGCCGCCATTGCCGCTGCCGGGCTCAGACTCCCAGGCCGATAACACCGGCGTCACCACCCGCCAGGCCGCTTCAACCTCATCGGCACGGGTAAACAGCGTTGGATCTCCCAACAGACAATCCAGGAGCAGGCGATCATAAGCATCCGGTGTACTCGCTCCAAAGGCAGTCCCATAGCGGAAATCCATATCCACCGAGCGGGTGCGGATCTCTGGCCCCGGCATCTTGGCCTCAAAGCGCAACGAGATGCCCTCATTGGGTTGGATGCGCAGTACCAGGATGTTGGGACTCACCTCCCGAGCTGCCGATTGGAACAGGGAAAGGGGCACCTGCTTAAAGTGAATGGCCACCTCCGAAACCTTCTTGGGCAGGCGTTTCCCAGTGCGCAAGTAGAAGGGCACCCCCTTCCACCGCCAGGTGTCACACTCCAGTCTCAGAGCGACGTAGGTGGGGGTTTTGGACTGGGGATTGACATTGGGCTCCTGCCGATAGCCCAGCACCGGCTTGCCGGCGATCCAGCCAGGGCCGTACTGCGCCCGCACCGCTGCGGCTGCCACATTGCGGGTATCGGCTAGGCGGGTGGCCTGCAGCACCTTGGTTTTTTCGTTGCGCACCCCATCGCTGCGCAAAGAGACGGGCGGCTCCATGGCTGTGAGGCAATAGACCTGCATCAGGTGGTTCTGCACCATGTCCCGCAGGGCGCCGGCAGCATCGTAGTAGCCGGCTCGATCCTCCACCCCCACGGTTTCCGCTACGGTGATCTGCACATGGTCGATGTAGTTGCGGTTCCAGAGGGGCTCAAAAATGGCGTTGGCAAAGCGGAAGACCAGCAAATTCTGCACCGTCTCTTTGCCCAAGTAATGATCGATGCGGTAGACCTGCTCTTCCTGGCAAATCCGCTGCAGGATGCGGTTGAGCTCCTGGGCCGAGGTGAGATCGTGGCCGAAGGGCTTTTCGATCACCACCCGCGTTTTGGTCGGATCGGCCACCATACCGGCTGCCCCCAACTGTTGGATGGCCTGAGCATAAAAGTCCGGCGCCACCGCCAGATAGAACACCCGGTGGCCACGGGTGCCCCGCTCCTCATCCAACTGGCTGAGCAGTTGCTTCAGGCGAAGATAGCCTTCTGGATCCCCGATATCCAGGCGGCAATAGAACAGGCGGCTGGCGAAGTCCTGCCAGAGGGCCTCCGGCCCCAAGTCTTGGGGGGCAAACTCCTGCACGGCAGCCCGCATCTTTTCCCGATAAACCTCGTGAGTCCAATCGCGGCGGGCCACCCCCACCAAAGTAAACTCCGGCGGCAGCCGCCGCTGCCCAAACAGCCGGTAGTAGGCCGGGATCAGCTTGCGGGCGGCCAGATCCCCAGAAGCGCCAAACTGCACCACAATGCAGGGATCCGGGGTGCGTTCTTGGTTGAGACCAACGCGAAGGGGGTTTTCTGCCAGGGTTACCATAGGCCAGCTTGGCTCAAAGAGAAGGATTGGGAAGAACCTAGGGCACCAGAGAACCCTCTAGGCAGCGCAGCACTTCTTCCACGTTCTCGCGGCTGCCGATGATAAGGGGCACCCGTTGGTGGAGAGATTGGGGGACGATGTCTAGGATGGCCTCGGTGCCAGTGGTGGCCGCCCCGCCCGCCTGCTCGGCCAGAAAAGCCAGGGGGTTGGCCTCGTACATCAGGCGCAGCTTGCCCTCCGGTTTTTTCTGGGTGCCGGGATAGAGGTAAACTCCGCCCTGCAGGAGAATGCGGTGAAAATCCGCCACCAGAGCGCCGCTGTAACGGGAGATGTAGCCATCGCGGCGGTGAACATACCGGACATAGTTCTGGATCCCTTCGCTCCACTGGCAAAAATAGCCCTCGTTGAGGCTGTAGACGGAGCCGCGTTCAGGAATGCGGATGTCGCTGCGGGAGAGGATAAATTCCCCCAAGCTGGGATCCAACGTAAAACCGTGTACCCCCTTGCCGACGGAATAGACCAGTTGGGTGCTGGGGCCGTAGAGAATATATCCCGCAGCCAGTTGGCGACGGCCCGGTTGCAGCAGGTCTTGGTTGTCCGCTTCCGGGCGATCCTCAAGAGGGTGAAGGACGGAGAAGATGGAGCCGACGCTGAGGTTGGCGTCAATGTTGGAGGATCCATCCAGGGGATCGATCATCAGGGCCAGGCGGCTGAGGGAGCAGTTTTCCGGCAGGCGAGCCGGGGTTTTCATCTCTTCCGAGACCAGCCGACACACCAGGCCCGTTTGCTCCAAAGCGCGAATGAAGGCCCGGTTGGCATAGTCATCCATCTGTTGCTGTTCTTCCCCTTGGACATTGAGGCTGCCGGTAACCCCCAGCGCCCCTTCGATCAGTCCTGCCTGACTCAGCCGCCGGGCGATCATCTTGCCGGCCAGGGCAATGCGGTTCATCAGGGCGCTGAAGTCTTGGGCCTCTGCCGTAAAACTGCCAAACTGCTGTAAAACATGACGGGAGAGGGTGAGCACATCCCGCAACATCTCCCGTGAGGACTCCGTCCCGCTAACGCGGTCGGCACTGCTGGGCACTGCAGGCGAGGGGAGGGGAGAGCTGAGAACCATACGAGGCTTCGCCAACACGAAGGGGAAACACCAACACCCAGGATCCCTGGCCCCCATGTCTTGACTCGGTCTCGCTAACGCGATTGGAACCTGGGATCCCTTCTATTAGGTAGGCTGGCCGATTCCTGGCGCAGGTGCAGACAACTTACAGAGTTGCTTCAGATTTGGTTTGGATCCCTCTTGCCGGCAGAGCTAGTGTTCCCCCGAAGAGAGGCGGTAGGATGAGTTCTAGCCGTTTTCTTCCTTGCCCACTTCCTCTCGATTCCCTCTGGCAATGATGGCCAATTCTCCGCTCCCACTGCGCAGCCAAGTGGTCACCCAAGGGGTACAGCGCTCCCCCAACCGCGCCATGCTCAGAGCCGTGGGCTTTCGCGACGAAGATTTCGGCAAGCCCATCGTCGGCATTGCCAACGCCCACAGCACCCTCACCCCCTGCAACATCGGGATCCAAACTCTGGCGGAGCGGGCGGAGGCGGCTTTGAGAACGGCGGGCTGTATGCCCCAGGTGTTCGGCACCATCACCATTAGCGACGGCATCTCGATGGGCACGGAGGGGATGAAATACTCCCTGGTGTCGCGGGAAGTGATTGCCGATTCCATCGAGACGGTGGTCAACGGCCAGAGCATGGATGGCCTCTTGGCCATCGGCGGCTGCGACAAGAATATGCCGGGGGCGATGATTGCCATGGCCCGCCTCAATGTGCCCTCGATCTTCGTCTACGGCGGCACCATCAAGCCGGGTCACTACAATGGCCGCGACCTCACCATCGTGAGCGCTTTTGAAGCCGTAGGGGAGTTCAGTGCCGGGCGCATCTCCGAGGAAGAGCTGCTGGCGGTGGAGCGCCATGCCTGTCCCGGTGCCGGATCCTGCGGCGGCATGTACACGGCCAACACCATGTCCAGCGCGTTTGAGGCTATGGGGATGAGTCTGCCCTACTCCTCCACCATGGCTGCAGAAGACGAAGAGAAAGCCGAAAGTGCCGCCCAATCGGCCAAGGTCTTGGCAGAGGCCATCAAAGCCAACATCCGCCCGCGAGATATCATCACCCGCAAAAGCATTGAAAATGCCATCTCGGTGATCATGGCCGTAGGGGGATCCACCAACGCCGTGCTCCACTTTCTGGCCATTGCCCATGCGGCAGAAGTGCCCCTGACGCTAGATGATTTCGAGACCATTCGTGCTCGCGTGCCTGTCCTCTGCGATCTCAAGCCTTCAGGACGGTTTGTGGCCACCGATCTGCACCGAGCCGGCGGGATCCCCCAGGTGATGAAAATGCTGCTCAACCACGGCCTGCTGCACGGGGACTGCCTCACCATCTCCGGCCAGACCATCGTCGAAGTCCTGCGGGATGTGCCGGACGAGCCTAGCCCGGATCAGGAGGTGATCCGCCCTTGGCACAGCCCCCTGTATCCCCAAGGGCATCTGGCCATCCTCAAGGGGAATCTGGCTCCCGAAGGAGCAGTAGCCAAGATTACCGGCGTCAAGAACCCGAAAATTACCGGGCCGGCGCGGGTCTTCGATTCAGAGGAGTCCTGCCTGCAGGCCATCCTCTCCGGCCAGATCCGAGCAGGGGATGTGGTGGTGATCCGCTACGAAGGCCCCAAAGGTGGCCCCGGCATGCGGGAGATGCTCTCGCCCACTTCGGCCATCATCGGCGCCGGCTTGGGGGATAGCGTTGGCCTGATCACCGATGGCCGCTTCTCCGGCGGCACCTACGGCATGGTGGTGGGCCATGTGGCTCCCGAAGCCTATGTGGGGGGCACGATTGCCCTGGTGGAGGAAGGGGATCTCATCACCATTGATGCCCCGGCTCGCCAGTTGCACTTGCATGTGAGCGAAGAAGAGCTGGCCCGCCGCCGCGCCCGCTGGTCTCCTCCTGAGCCTCGCTACAAACGGGGCACCCTAGCCAAGTACGCCAAGCTGGTCTCCAGCAGCAGCCTGGGGGCAGTGACGGATTTAAACCTGTGGGATTAATTTCCCTCACCCCCGGCTCGTCTCCCAGAGGGAGAATTGGTACTTGAGAGATAGCTCCAGATTCCTGACCCTGCAGGGATCAGCCTTGCTGGGTTAAGTGCAAGAAAGCGGCAGAGATGAAGGATCCCTGCCGCCTGATTGCGTGATGCGGTTGATAATGAGGATTCAGCGCCGATTAAGTGCCGATGATCCCGCCGTCATTTTTGGTGATCACCACCACCGCCGAGCGGGGGTAGAGATTGGGGTCGTAGTCTGGCCAGCGGGAATCGACCTTGCCGGCAGCAAAGTCGTCCTCGCTGGTGCTGGCGCCTGGGTGCTGCACGTTGATGAACATGGTGCGCTGATCGGGAGTGGTGACCACACCGGTGATCTCCTGCCCAATCGGCCCGGTTAAAAAGCGGCGAATTTCCCCTGTATCCGGATCGGCAGCCAACATTTGGTTGTTGCCAAAAGGCGCAAACTCCTCTTTGTTGAGATTGCTTTCGCTGGTGTCGGTCTGGATCCAGAGGCGACGGCTGGCATCGAACCACAGACCATCGGGAGAGTTGAAGATGTTGTCTTCATTGAGGGGCTGGCCCGATAGCTTGCGGCTATCTTCCGGCGGCCCGGCCAAGACAAAGAGATCCCACTCAAAGCGGGTGGCTTGAGGCCGGTCGTTGGCTTCCTTCCAGCGGATGATGTGGCCCCACTTGTTTTTGGGACGGGGGTTGGCAGCGTTCACCTGGTCTTGTTCCCGACGGCTGTTGTTGGTCAGGGTGAAGTAGACCATGCGGGTTTGCGGATCCACCGCTCCCCACTCGGGCCGATCCATCTTGGTGGCGCCGACAAAATCCGCCGCCGTGCGGGTATTCACCAACACGTCTGCTTGGCTGGTGAAGCCGTTTTCCGGGGTCAGGCCGTTTTTCCCAAACACCAGCGGCAGCCACTCGCCCGTGCCATCTTCGTTGAACTTGGCCACATACAGGGTGCCATTGTCCAACAGATGTCCACCCGCCGTTTCCTTGCGGTAGGGCTCGGCAGAGACGTACTTGTAGATGTACTCAAAGCGGGCATCATCCCCCATGTAGGCCACAATCGGCTGGCCTTCCACCGGCGGCTGGAACACCACGCCTTCGTGGGCGAAGCGGCCCAGAGCGGTGCGCTTCTTGGGAGTGCTGCTGGGATCAAAGGGATCGATCTCCACCACCCAGCCAAAAGTGTTGGGCTCATTGCGGTAGTCTTGAGTGGCATCCGCAGCGGTGGGGGTGGCATTGAAGCGGATGAACTCGTCTGCCTTGTTGCTGGCCAGCTCCCAGCCGTAGCGAGAAGTCTCGGTGCTCACGCCGTAGCGCTTGTGCTCCCGGGGCAGGTTGGGCTTTTGGTCGGGGCCTTTGCTGGTGTTGCTGAAGTAGCCAGCCCAGTTCTCCTCACAGGTGAGGTAGGTATTCCAGGGAGTGACGCCGTGGGCGCAGTTGTTCAAAGTACCCCGGGTCATTGTGCCTTCAGGGCTGAACTTGGTTTTCACGAAGTCGGATCCCCGCACCGGGCCGTGGATCTCCATGAGGGTAAGACCGGTGATGCGGCGGTTGAGGCGATCCCGCACCACTTCCCAACTGCCGTCTCCCTGCTGCTTGATGTGGACAATGCTCACCCCGTGGCCATTCAGCTCTTTCAGCACCTGATCGGGATCGCGGGTGCCGTCAGGATTGGTGGGATACAGGTCGGAATCCAGCTTTTGGCCCACAGCCGCAGCATGCATAAACCGAGGCTCAACGTACTCGTGGTTAAACACCAGCAAACCCTCGGTGGAGCTGCCCTGCCAGGGATCCTTCCCTTCGATGGGGAAGAAGTGCATGCCATCGTGGTGGCTGCCCACCTGCATTCCCTGCTCGGCACCGGTGTTTTCCAGCTTGAACTGTGGATAGGTGCCGGTGATGGGAGTACCCCAAGCCAGCAGCGGTCGGGCAGTGTAGCCTTCGGGCACCACCAGTTTGTCTTCCGCGCTCACAGGAATTGCCTTGAAGCCCAGCAAAGCACTGCCACTGGCGGCTTTTGCCGATTTGGAAGCACCGTCCAGCGCAGGCAAGCCAAAAAAGGTGGCCACCGCCGCAGCAATTCCCCCCTGCAACACTTGACGCCGCTGCAAACGGCTCTCCAGGATGCTGCTGAAGGTGGGGTTGGAAGAGTGGTTACACATAGGCTCGTCCCCAGGACGAAGCTTAGGGCCATGCGAATGGATACTCACGTTGACTTCTCCTCTTGTCTTGACAAGTTTTGTTTAGAAACTTGGCGAGTCTTATAAAACAGCACCTAACCCCTGCGCTACTCTATTTGCGCATGAGGATAGGCACTACAAAGTTAGTGGCTTGAAGTTAAGAGAAGACTAAGCTCAGATTAAGCCTTGCAAGTGTAAACAATTTCTTTAGACTGAAGCAGCAGTTTCTTAATCATTTGTTGCAACGAGAAGAAGACTTGGTTTAAGTCAATTAGATCAAGTGCCAATAAAGTAGTCTGCAGTCCTTAGAATTGCGATTCTTATGCGATTCTTAGAGGTCTTTTCGTAACCTAGAGAACAAATACACCCCATCTTGGTGGTACAGAAGCTGGAATTGAGTTTCCTTCTGTAAAGCTTCAATCAGGACACGGGAAAACTCTGGACTGCTGCGCCACCCCGGATGACGGGTGTTGAGCAACACATAATCAAAGGGATCCCACTGAGAGGGCGGGGATCCATTGAAGCGTCTCTCATCTGTAAAGTAGATTACAAGTCGATGGGTGAGGTGAGGGCTGATCTCGTGGGTGGTGAGGACGCCCCCTTGGGTGGTGATCTGGGCAAGAGCCTGTCGGGTTGCCTGCCAAGTGTCCAGGGAGCTGAGATAAATTGAGCCAAAAAAGGTGTATTTCCCCAAGGCCAAAAAGGCCAGCGCAGACCAGATCAGGGGCAATTTTCTATCTTTTATAAAATGGCTCTGCAAGGGATGGTTTTTCACATTCTCGATGACGGCCAAGAACAAGAAAGGAACGATAGGCAAAGCGTATTGATGTACCAGATCCCGATAGGCAGGATTGCTGGAGAGTATATTCAAGCCCAGGGTAGGCAGGGCAGGGATCCAGGGATCCCAGTGTCGCCAAGAGAGGCCCCAAGCCAAAGGCGCAACCAATAAAAATCCATAAAACAGGGTGTCCAGAGAGAAGACTTTGCTCAAAACCAGCATCGGTCTCAAGATTAAACCTTGAACAATTTCCGCAACAGAATTCCCTAGATAGTCGTAATGAGAAACGGCTGCCGGCTCGCTGCCGCTGAAGTGAGGAATGACCCCAAAAGTGGCTATCCCAAACCAAGCTGATCCTGCTGCAATTGCCGTCCAGCCGCCCACTTGGCAGCGCTGTTGCCAGCGTTCTTGAATTCGTCCTTTTTCCCAAAACAACAGCCAGACTCCCAGAGCAACAACATTGAGAGATAACACCGCCTTACAGCCAAGAATGCCGCTCAAACAGAGAAGGAACCCCCTCAATTTTCCAGAGCGAATGCAGAGCACAGCCGCCAAGAAAAGAGGAACAGCTATGACCTCTGGATGAAAATCAAAAAGGTTGGCGTTAAAAATGGCCGGGTAGAGAAGATAGGCCCCGGCAATCACCATTGCTTGGCTGGGATCGACCTTGGCCTGAAGTGCAAGGTGATAAATAGCCAATGCTCCCAAGGTTAACGCCAGGGATTGGAGCCCAAACAGCCAATAGACCGAGGGGACAATGCGGTACAAAAAGCTGATGGGATAGAGAATAAAGGCTGCGTGGTCTCCCAAGATGTGGATCCCTCGAATGGTCGAAAACGGAACCTCTCCCCGACTGATTAGATAGATGGATTGGTCGAAGATGCCAAGATCATATCCTCCAGACTGAAACAGGTGATGCCGGACAACACTACAGCCAAAGAGAATGAAGAAATTAAAAATCATGATTGCCAGCAGAAGTGGAGGCAGAGGACGATCCTTCATAAGAACTAGGGCTTTTGATTTATAGATCTTGATAGATCTTGGCAAGGTAACTTTATCGCTTTTCTCAGCCTTGCGTGACATCCTAGCGAGATCTGGATTCGGCAGAGGCTCCGCCGCAATTCCGGACATTTCTCTTTCCTCGGGAGTATGAGGAATGGCTCAAGCTTGTTGGAGATAACGATACGGATGAGTTAGGACTGGTTACGACAAGAGGGTGTGATTTGGCCCAAGATGGCAGCATGTCTTGCCCCAGTTGCTTCCGGTAAATTGTTGGTCTTACCTTGCCAGGTTTTATAGGCCAATACCGCGAAGGCAAGGGCCTCTTTGGTCTTAGAAGGGATCCCCACTTGGTCGGAAGTCAACAGGGTTGTGGTCGGCAGTTGCTCCTGCAGCAGTTGCATGAGAACAGGGTTTTGGGTGCCGCCACCGCTGAGAATAACTTGATCTGGGGTCGCGGGCAAAAAGTCCCTATAGGCTTGGGCAATGGAGCAGGCCGTAAACCCTGTGAGGGTGGCAATACAGTCGTGGGCGGATATAAATTGGGTCCAAATTTGCTCCAAATAAAGGGATCCAAAATACTCTCGGCCAGTGGTTTTGGGCGGTGCCTTTTGAAAATAGGGATCCCGCATCCATTCTGCAACTTTTTCCCAGTGGACTTGGCCTTGGGCAGCCCATTTTCCATCGCGATCAAAGGCTTGTTGTCCTTGGCTGGCCCGCATCACCGCCAGATCGATCAAAATGTTGCCGGGGCCAGTGTCGAAGGCCAAGGGGGATCCCCCACTGCAGAGGCTGGGGAGATAGGTGAGGTTGGCAATGCCGCCGATGTTTTGGGCCACACGATGAAGGTGGGGATGCCTCAACAGCAGCCAATCCACAAAAGCTACCAAAGGTGCGCCTTGACCTCCTGCCGCCATGTCCCGCGCCCGAAAATTGCTCACCACCGGGATCCCGGTCAGCTCGGCAATCACCGCAGCTTCACCGATTTGCAAAGTCGAAGCTTCTGGCCCACTGGGGTTATGCCAAAGGGTTTGGCCATGGCTGCCGATGAGATCGATCTGTTGGGGGGTAAGATGGGCCGCCTGGATCCCTTGCAAGGCCGCTTCGGCAAAAGCTCGGCCCAAACGAAAGTTCAAGGCGCAGATGCGATCTACCGTGCCGGTTTTGGGATCCGCAGCCCGCAAAATCTCCGCCCGCAGCGTCGGGGAATAGGGGATTGTTTGGAAATGTATCAACTCCCACTGTAGGGAATCGTCGCCCTCGATGCCGACGATGGCTACATCGATCCCGTCTACAGAGGTGCCCGACATTAAGCCAATGACAATCATTTTGCTGGCGGCTCAACCAGAGGCTTGAGAAGGTCTAAAGTTTTGCCCCCTTTCCCCTTCCCCTTTTTAGGATACAGGCAGGGTATCCAGAGCTACCGTGTGGGGGACTATGAGTGAAGCCATCCGCTACGACCTTCTGTTGGTGGGGGGGAGTTCCTCCAACTTGATCTTGGCCCATCGCCTTTTGGATTTGGCCAAGCTATCCGGGCTAAGAATCTCCATCGCCATTTTGGAAAAAGCCCGCCAATTCGGCGGTCACATCGTCAGTGGCGCCATCTGCAATCCTCAGGTGATCGCCAAGCTCTTCCCCGATTTTGAAAGCCAAGGATTTCCCCATGAAGGGCGGGTGGAAGCCAATCATCTGAGCGTGCTGGGATCCCAACAGCGCTGGGATCTGCCGGAAGCGGTGATCCCACCCGGATTTCGCAAGCAGGGGCAGTTCATTCTCACCCTCAGCCACGTCATCCGTTGGCTGGCCGAAACCCTGCAGGAAAAAGCCAAAGGGATCCCGAACGTTACCCTGGATGTGTTCCCTGGCTTTGCCGCCCATGAAATCCTCTACGACGGGGAGCGGGTGATCGGGGTACGGGCAAGCGATTCTGGCCAAGTTTACGAAGATTGCATCTTTGCCGAACTCACCTGCTTTGGCGACAAAGGCTTCATTTCCAAAGATCTCATCGAGAAGTTTCAACTGCGCCCCAACCCGCAATTGTGGTCGGTGGGGGTCAAAGAGGTGTGGCAGATCCCCCAGTCCCTGCAGGGGCAGGTGTGGCATACCTTGGGCTACCCGGTTTTGGATGGCAGCTTCAGCGGGGGCTTTGTCTATGGCCTCAAAGACAATCGCCTGGCCTTAGGTCTGATCATCGGCCTAGACAGCAAGAACCCCAACCTTAACCCCCAGCAGCGTCTGCAGGAGTTCAAAGCTCACCCCTGGATCCAGTCCCTGATTGCCGGCGGCAAGTTGCTCAAGTACGGGGCTGCCGTGATTCCCGAAGGGGGCTACCACAGCCTGCCCACCCGGTTTGGCGTTGAGGGAGTCCTGCTGTTGGGGGATGCGCTGGGGGTGTTGGATGTGGGCAGCTTGGCCGGGGTGGATAACGCGATGGAAACCGGCTATCTGGCGGCGGGCCTCATTCACGATGGCTTCTTGAAAGGGGATCTGCGCATCCAGGCCGACTACCAAAGGGCGGTGATGGAAAGTGCAGTGGGGCAAAACCTCTACCGCAGCCGCTACTTCCGCGAGGCTTTTTTGGAAAACTCCCGCCTGCTGGAAGAATACTTGCCTCAGGTGTGCCGCAGCGTCGATGCCGGCCATCCCTGGCTGGGATCCCTGCGCTGGGGTTTACAGGATCCCGTTCGCCGCGGACGAGAAACTCTGCGCGCCTACACCCTGCTCACCGGGCGGGTCAGCCCCAGCGAGCCACCCCCGCGAGGCTATGTGGCCCCCCACGCTGCCATTCAAGCGGATTTTGTGGCCCCCACAACCTTGGCTCCCCAGGAATTGGCCTCTCGACCGGGCTATTTCTCGCGGCCCGATGCGGTTTTTTTCGCGGATCCCCGCTACCCCGAGGGTAACCGTCACATCCTGGAGTTCGACGCCGAAACCTGCCGCCGGTGCATCGCCGCCTACGACAAGCTGAATCGCCCCACCCCCTGCGTGGCCGACTGCACAGCCGAGGTACACCACATCCGCGACCAAAATGGCATCCGCTCCCATGCCATGTCTTTGGAAAACTGCATCCAGTGCCGCACCTGCGAGATCATCTGTCCCCACTTAAACTTGCGGGTCAACCCCAGCTACGAGGGATCCGGGCCGGATTTCTATGGGCTGTAGCCGTTGCTGAGGTTAACTCAGTTCGCTGCAGCTCGCCTGATCCTGGGGGTCTAGCAACTGAGGTGAATGGATCTGCCCATCTTGGCCGACGATCCCAGGGATCCAAGCAACCTAGGAAATTGGCTAGGTTGGGTTAGGGCTTGTTGGAGATCTTTTGTCGGTGAGCGATTCTTTGGATGTCCAGGCTCCTCTGCCCGCTATCTTGGCCGATCTGCAAAAAGCCCTGGGATCCCTGGGGTTGGGCCATCTCCAGGTACAAGCGCGGCTTTCCGGCCACCGCCTGTTGCTGCGCCTAGAGGGGGATCCCTTGCCTGAGCCGAATGCTTTGCTGGAGAGCCTCTCGCCGGCCTTGGAGCAAATGGCGCTGACCCACAGGCAGCGTCAGGTGGAGCTGTTTGGCTTTCTGGCCAATGAAGGGATCCCGGAATGGCACCGCGAGTGGCGCTATCAGCCCCAGCCCAACCCCAACAGCCCTCTGTATCGCGCTCAGCGGGGGGATGGGGTAGCCATCCAGCAGGTACTGAATTACCTGTTGCGTCCAGAAGGGATCCAAGCACGGGTTCATTTCCATCCCAAGCTGGGCCTCTTGCAGGTGAACTTGCAGGCGGCAGAAGCTCCGGATCCGGCTTGGGCTAAGGATTTTCTGCGGCGAGCCTTAACCCGTCTGGAATGGACTTTCTTGCAAAGGCTGCGGCTTTCCGGGCAAAAACTGGGCTCCTTTTTCCCGGCCTGGAGCCAGGAGTTCGATCTCAAACAGCCCGCCTTTTGGCAGGCCCCCCAAGTGCCCTTGACCGGGCGCTCTCCCATCGCCGAGAAGGAAAGGGTTGCCGAGCCGCCACCCCCTTCCCCTGCCGTCCTAGACTGAAGAACAGTGCTCGTCGGGGTTGGCATGCGGGTTGTTTTTTTCGGCACGCCAGAGTTTGCTCTGCCTTCGCTGCGGATCCTGTTGCAGCCGCAGTCCCCCTTTGAAGTGGTGGGATTGGTCTGCCAGCCGGATCGGCCCCAGGGGCGAGGGCAAAAGGTGCTCCCGCCCGCTACCAAAGTGTTGGCTCAAGCCCACGGGATCCCGGTGTGGCAGCCTGTCCGCCTGCGGCGGGATCCCCAAGTGCTGGCGGCTCTGGAGGCGCTGGCTGCCGATGTGTTTGTGGTGGTGGCCTACGGCCAGATCTTGCCCCTGACGGTGTTGCAGATGCCCAAGCTGGGCTGTGTGAATGTGCATGGATCCCTCCTGCCCGCCTATCGTGGCGCTGCCCCCATCCAGTGGGCTATTGCCAACGGCGAAACCGAGACCGGCGTAACCACGATGCTCATGGATGAGGGAATGGATACAGGAGCCATCCTGCTCCAGGCCAAGCTACCCATTGGGCCAGAGCAAACCAGCCTAGAATTGGCACTCCAACTGGCTCAACTGGGGGCAGAACTCTTGGTGGAAACGCTCTTGAAATTGGAGAAAGGGGAACTCACCCCTATTCCTCAGGATGGATCCCGGGCAACCTACGCCCCTTTGCTCAAAAAACAAGACTTTCACCTCGACTGGCAGCGCCCTGCCCAGGCCTTGCACAACCAAATCCGCGCCTTTTCTCCCGACTGTTTCACCAGTTTGAGGGGGCAGCGGATCAAAATTGTCCGCTCTGCCTCTCCTCAGTTGCACCCACCCCCTGGCGATCTCCCCCAAGGCAGCCCTGGCGAGGTGGTGGGATTGGACAGGGGAGAAGGAGTCTATGTAGCCACCGGAGAGGGATCCCTGTTGATCCGGCGGGCGCAGCTGCCTGGCAAAAAAGAACAGTCCGCTTGGGACCTGGTCAATGGCGGCCAGCTCAAGGTGGGAATGCGCTTTGAGCCGCTGCCCAATTCTTGAGAGCCCACACACAGGGATCCCTTGGGCGCGGCCAACCCAAAGACGGCGAACCTGTCCGTTGCCTTGATTCTACTCTCTCTCTCTGGGAGAAAGGCTGGGGGTGAAGACTACTCCGGCTGGGGAAACTCCTGCCAAAGGTTGGTGCGCTGGCGCAAGCTGAGGAACTGTCCGCCGCCCAAGATGAGGTGGTCCAAAACCGGGATCTGCAGCAGCTGCCCCGCCTGCAAGAGTTGCCGGGTAAGGGCAAGATCTTCTGGGCTGGGATCCAAGCTGCCGGAAGGGTGGTTGTGGGCCACCAGGATGCGGCTGGCTCCTTGCTTGATGGCGCTGCGGAAGGTTTCCCGCGGATGAGACAGGGTTTCGGTGGCGGTGCCCCGGGTTACAATCTGCTGGCTGAGCAGACGGTGCTTGACATCCAAGTGCAAGACGGCAAAGTGCTCTTGAGATTCCCACATCAAGTCACCACTCAGAGCCATAGCCGCTTGTTCTGGCGACTCAATGGCTGTCCGGTCTGGCGGACGACTCAAAAACACCCGTCGTCCCAGCTCGATGGCGGCCAACACTGTGGCTGCCTTGGCCGGGCCAATGCCTTCGATCTGGATCAGCTCTCCGGCTTCCACCTGGCGCAACTGGGCCAAGGGATCCCCTTGGGCTTCTAACTTTTTCAGGAGCAACTGGGCTAGGCCGACTGCTGAGAGTTTGCCTGGCCCCTGGCCAGTGTTGAGCAAGATGGCCAGCAGCTCGGCGTGGGAGAGGTGCCTTGCCCCTTGGCTGAGCAGCCGCTCGCGGGGACGATCTTGGGCAGGAATATCGCTGATGCGCAGCACGTACTGGCTCATCTGGGGCCTAGGGAGGAGAAGAGGTTTTTTTCAACAGCCAAAAGGGACTGCGGCGCTCGACGACCCGCCAAGATCCCAGAATGGCTGCCTGTTCGCCCTCGGGAGCTGTAAGTTCAGCTACAAAGGGATCCCAGGTAACCAGGTAGTCGGGCGCCTGCCCCTGGGCTTGCCAGTCGGCCAGCTCTTCTGGGCTGGCGGCGTAGGGAACCTGCAGCGGGCCATAAAAATAGGGTACAAAAGAGCGAAAGCCGTACAGGCCCACCGTTCCAGAGAGAGCCGGCTGGGCGTTGTTTTCGGAAGTGGCAAACTGCCGGAAAAAGTGGACGGCTCCTCCCTGGGTGTGTTGCAGCAGGCGGGGGAAGACCCAGCACCAGGCCAGTTGGGCGCTCAGTCCCGTGGCCAAGAGCAAAACTGTCCAGCCCCAAGCCCGCCGCCGTCCTCGACTCCAAAGGAGAATTCCCAGCAGCAGGATCGCGGCGGGGACGTAGGTCAACACCGGCCACTCCACCTCAGCCTGCAGGTATCCCAGCACCAAGCTGCTGGAAAAGTCGTCAGGGATGCCGGCAAAGACCCATGCTTGGACTAGCCCAGCGGGATCCTGGAATCCCAGCCAAGGCAGCAATAGCCACAGGGCCAGCCAAAACAAGCCACTGAGCAGGATCCAGGCACTTTCCCAAAAACTGGGCCCTCTTTTCTCAGCAACCAGGCGCTGCAAGCGCAGGGCAGCAAAGTAGGCCCCAATGGGGTACAGCAGCGAGGTGTAGTGAACCAGCTTGGTTTGCACCAGCAGCGAAAACAGGGCCAGCACCACCCCAAAAGCCACCAACAGCAGAGATTCTGCCCGCCGAGTCAAATCCACCGAGCCCACGCTCCTGGGGATGGGCTGCAGGATCTCGGCCAAAGCCAAAGAACCCCAGGGAAAGCACCCCAGGGCAAAGGCCAACAGATGAAAATAAACCGGGCCGGGATGCCCATCTGAGCTGGTGAGGATGCGCCATTGGTAGCGCCCAAACTCTTCCACCCATTGCGGCCCCCGTTGCACCCCTTCCAGCGCCAGCCAAGTGAGGGGAATAGCCGCCGCCAAGCCCAGAAAAGCCAGAGTGTCTCCCCAGCCGGTCTGGGGATCCCGGTGCCAGACCTTGTAGCCAACCCAGATGAGCAGCGGCAACACCAACCCCACTGGCCCTTTGGCCAACACCGCCAAGCCCAGGGCCAGCGCCCCCACCGCTCTCCACCTGCGTCCAGAGTACCCGGCCCGCCAGGCCTCCTCGGCGGCCCAAAGGGATCCCAGCCCCACACCCATGCCCAGGTTGAGTAGCGGGTCGATGAGACCAGTTTTGTAAAAAAACAAGGGCAGGTAGCCCGTCAGCAGTAGGATCCCCCACAGGCAGCCAAACCCCACCCCACGCAGATGGGATCCCCACCCCACCAGCAGCGCCACCGTGATCCCGCCAGCAAAAGCATTGGGCAAGCGCGCTGCCCCTTCGTTCATCCCTAAAACAGCCATGGACAGGGTCTGCAGCCAAAAAAAGAGAGGGGGCTTCTCGAAAAAAGGCTCCCCGTTGATGGCCAACGAGAAAGGATCCCCGCTGGCCAGCATCTGCCGCGCCAAGCTGGCGTAGATCAGCTCATCCCAGTCGAACAGGTAGGGGATCCCCTGACCTACCCACAGCCACAGGCCGGCCAAAAGCCCCATCCCCAGGGATCCCTTGAGGCGGCCCAGAAAGCTAGGCATGGAAAGCTTCTGAAGACACCACCCGGCCCACATTTTGAGGCGACCGCATCAGCCGCAGCAACTGGGCTGCCAGAGCGGATCCCTCCATCTCCGCCGGAATCTCCACCCCACACCAACGGCTGGAGCTACCCTGCAGGGCAGCTATCCACTCCGGGGCAAGGGATCCCCGCGCCACCCCGATCAATTGCGGCAGAGGCTCCCGACGATACAGCCCAATCCAGCGCACGGCCAGCTGAAAGGGCCCAGGCCGGAAGCGGGGGTTTGGGCTGCCATCGGCCTCGAACTTGCTTAGCATCAGTTGCAGCGAGTAGATCTGGCGACTATTGAGAGGGGGAGCAGAAACCCGGCGGGCGCGGAACGTGGCAACCATCTCCGCAAAGGGGATCTGAACGGTCTGCTCTTCTCCCGGCGCAGTGTCGAACGCATAGCCGTAGGCGGGGCTGTCCCAGCCGCCTTGATCCCGCAGTAAGACCTTATACCGCTGCCCATCCCCTCGCAGGCGCAGCTCCAGACCGGCAAACCCCGACAAGTCCAGCGGCGGCTGCCAATTGCGGGTGCGCGTGGAAACAAACCCCCCAAAGTTGGCCGTGGAAACCTGGCCTGCGAACAGCAGCTCCTCCTTTCCCCAGAGCAGTTGGCTTTGGCTCGCCCCGCCCATCACCACATCGTCCAAAATGCCCCAAAACCGATGCAAATCCGGGTTGGGCCGGCGAAAGTCGAACAGCATCCGCTCCGTTTGCCCACTGCTGCGCAATTGCTCCAGATAAGCCTTGGCCGTTGGTGGATCCCCCAAACCTAGGATCACGGTTGCTGTCGCCCAATCTGGCGTATGGCTCACCTCCACGCCCTGCTGCCGCAGGGCCTCCGCCAACCCGTCAGGCAAACCTTCCCCCACCACCCCTATCTGGATAGCGACCGGCTCGGAAAGAGAAGGTGGCACAAAATCATCCTCCACGGCCTGGAACCCATTCTGAACCCAACGCCACACCTCCGCCAAAGGCAGGGCCTCATAGTAGGTGAGTGTGTTCCAGAACCGCCCCAGATCCCAAGGCATGAGTCTACCTCGTCTCTTCAGCTAGAAGCCGCAGGAGCCCCGCCTTCTGCCCGCAGGTCGAGGGCCGGGAAGAATCCGAGGAGAATACAATAATCAATATCAATACAATATAACAAGGCCATGACCCAAGTCCTGACCGTTTCCTGCAAGCTCAAGGTGTCTGAGTCGCAAGCCGCAAAATTGGATGCGACCTTGGATGCTTTCCTCCAGGCGTTGAACTGGGTAACCAAAACACACCCGAGAAGGTAGTTAACGCAGTCAAACTCCAATCTCTGTGCTACCACGAAATCCGTGCCTGTTTCGGCTTGTCCAGTAATTTGGCTCAACAGGTCTGCAGACAGACAGCGTCTGCCCGCAAGGTGGCACAACAGAAAAACCGCCCGGTCAAAGCGTTCAAGGGCGGCTTTGCTACCTATGATGCTCGTCTCTTTTCGTTCCGCGAGAAAGACTGGACGGTGTCGCTGACCACGGTGGAGGGTCGAGAACGCTTTGAGCTGGCAATTGGTCATTACCAGAGAGAACAGTTGGCAGGCTCCAATCCCAAATCGGCCACTCTGGTCAAGCGCAAAGACGGTTCCTACTCCATTCAAATCTGTGTGGAAACGGAGCCGTCCCCACCGCAACGCACGGATAGGGTGCTGGGGGTGGATTTGGGCAGGACGGATATTGCCCATACGTCAGAGGGGGACAACTGGAATGGACAGCAGTTGAACAGAGTCCGAGACCACTACTTGCGGTTGAGGGCGGTACTCCAACGCAAAGCCGGTAAGGGCACACGCAGTTGGCGGCGCAGATGCAGAGAACTGCTGCAACGGCTGTCTGGCAAGGAGAACTGAGACAGTTTCTAGAGTACAAGGCTCTGCGTGCAGGGGTTTCTCTGATTCTTGTTCCGCCTGCCTATACATCCCAAACTTGCCACCGGTGTCTGCACATCCATCCCGACCCTGCGCGATCCTATCGCAGTGAGAAGAAGTTTGAGTGTGAGCATTGTGGATGGGAAGGGAATGCGGACTTGAATGGGGCAAATATGATCGCGCTTTTGGGGGCTGCTGTAAACCAGCCCAGAGGCTAAGCCTACGGCTGGCTTCGCGAACGTGGTTGGCTTGCCAACTACAGGGCTACCGAAAGCCCGCTCTCTATCTATACGTCAGCATGAGTGCGGGAGTATGTCACGTCTCAAGACCAAAATCTGAGGCTTGGCTTTGATCTATGGCCGAGCCATAAGCCATGCCGGGGAGCCAATGAAGAAGACTCTCGGCCACCCCGGCGCTCTGGGCGATCCCAACCCCTATCGCCAACCTGCCCGATCCATGACTCTTAACGCATCAGGGGTGACACGGCCAATGCTGGCAGCGTTGATCGTGTCTTCCTTAAAGGTGCCAAAGCTGGCCACCACCGAGTCGATCTCGGCCCCTGGCAGCACTGGATACTCGTTGTTGCTCTGGGCAAAAATGGCCTGCGCCTCTGGCCCGGAGAGAAACTCCAAAAATTGGATGGCCGCTTCTTTGTTGGGAGCTGTTTTCAGAATGCCGGCCCCGCTGATGTTGACGTGGGTGCCGCGATCCTCTTGGTTGGGGAAGAAGACGCCGATTTTCTCGGCTACGGCGCGATCTTCTGGATTGTCGGATTTGATCAAACGGGGCAAATAGTAGGTGTTGGCCAGAGCCACATCTCCCACTCCGGCGGCCACGGCCTTGATCTGATCCGTGTCTCCCCCTTCCGGCGGACGAGCAAAATTGGCTACTAAACCCCGTGCCCATTGCTCTGTTTCCGGGATCCCGTGGGCCAAGATGATCGAGGCCGTCAAGGATTGGCTGTAGACGTTGCTGGAGGAGCGGGTGAGCACCTTGCCCCGCCATTTGGGGTTTGCCAAGTCCTCATAGGTGGACAACTCCTTGGGATCCACCTTGTCTTTGTTGTACATGATCACCCGCGCCCGCTTGGTGAGGCCAAACCAGTACCCCTCTGGATCCCGCAGAGACTCGGGAATATTTTTGGAGAGCGTCTCCGACTGGATGGGTTGAAACAAGCCCTCGTTCTGAGCGCGCCACAACCGGGCAACATCCACCGTCATGAAGATGTCGGCGGGGCTGTTGGATCCCTCGCTGCGGATGCGCTGGACGATCTCATCGGCGTTGCCCTGCACCCAATTCACGGTAATGCCCGTTTTCTGCTTGAAAAGTTCGTACAATTTCTCGTCTGTGCCGTAGTGCCGCGAGGTGTAGAGGTTCACTTCCCGATTGGCGCCATGGGCCGGACGCAGAAGAGACCCTGCTGCCAGAGCCGCAGAACCTAGCGTGGCTCCACTGACAAATTGCCGTCGCGATAAGCGCATACCCAACTCCTAAGTTCAAAAACATCTCAAGAGACACAGCTCCACCGGCCAGGCTCTCTCTGAGAAAGCACCGGAAAGCCAAGCCCAAAGGACAAAGACAGTCCCCGCAAGCCTCACTCTGTTGGCTCTTATCTTGGGCCAACCTTATTGAGACTTTTATTCAAGAACTTTGCCTTGAGGCAATGATAGGAGATCTCAAGTACCAGGTCAAGCTCTTGGGAGTTGTTCTCACTTCTCACCCTTTGGGATGAAACTGGGTGGCTTCCCCTTGTCCTCGACAGCGCCTGAGATGGCCAGCAACGCAGCCGGTCTTGTTGAGCAACGGGTCTCTACCCAGGGCTTTGCGGTCAGCGGTATTGACAGCACTCGCGAAAGCTGAAGAGGCTTCGGGTATAAAGGGAGCAGGGTAGATGACAGAGCTATGGTGAGCTCCCTTTCGAGATCGCCTCATGCACAGGTGCAAGAGAACGGCAGGGATCCAGGTGTCTCTATCCTGGTCTGCGGCTACAACGATTTGGTGGAGCTCACTCTCCAAGCCCTAGAAGCTTTTGGACATCGCGCTGTAGTAGTTGCTCCCGATCTGCCCCCTCATTTGGAAGAACAGTGGCAATACCTACAGGCGGATCCCCGCCAACCGGGGGTGTTGCAGCGGGCTGGGATCGAGCGGATTAGGGTGGCGCTGCTGCTGGAGGACGATGACCAAGCCAACTTTGAGCTGGCTTTGCTGATTCGAGATCTCAACCCACAGGTGCGCGTCGTCTCGCGTCTGTTCAACCACAGCCTTGCCCGCTATCTCGACTCGGTTTTGCCGCAGCATTTTTCCCTATCGGTGGCGGCTTTGGCTGCCCCGGCTTTTGCCCTCAAGGCCGTTTCCGACGAATTTGTTGGCTACTTTGAGCTGCCCCAGTTGGAAGCCCAGCCGGCCACACTCCCGCCAGAGCTGGCAGATCCGGCTTATTTCGTCTCAGACCAAGAGACCAGCCTCTGGAACGTGGTGGAGCTGACCATCGGATACAACTCCCGCCTGCTGCATATGTCCCTCTCGGAGCTGGAGGAAACTTTTGGGGCGCGGGTGCTGTTTCATTACCCGGTGGATGGGCTTTCCGACTTTTCCAAGCAGCGAGTTTTCGACGACTTTGACCACGAGGCAGAGCTGCTGGAGGGGGATCGCATTTTGGTCATTTGCAACCCCAGAGCCTACCTGCAACTGCTGGAACGCAACGGGCGACGGGGCTCCTCACGGGCGCAGCGCTGGGCCAGCGAACAGGTGCAGGATAAGCGACAACAACGGCAAGGCAGGTTGCTGGGGCAGGGATCCCTCGTGTCTTGGCTGCACAGGGGAGTGCAGGGACTCCTGCAGGTCAAGCCCATCGTGCGCACCCTCACCTTCACCCTGGGGGCCATGTTGGTGCTGGGGGTGATCAATTTCAGGATGATCGGCAAACCCGTCTTCGATGGGCTGTTGCTGACGATTGTGGTGCTGACAGGGGGCTACGGGGATATCGAGGCTTTTCAACAGCCGGAAACGCCGCTGGGGGCGAAGGTGCTGGCGGTGATGATGACCTTGGTGGGGGCCGCCCTGGTGGGGTTGATTTACGGCTTGGTGACCGACAAATTGGTGAGCAGTCGCTTTGGCTTGGGCCAGGCTGCCCGCATGCCCAAACAAGACCATGTGGTGATAGCGGGGTTGGGGCGGCTGAGCTATTTGGTGCTGCAGTTGTTGCGGCAGATGGGCTATGAGGTGGTGGCTGTGGATCCTCATACCGAGAACCCTCTGCTGGAGGCGGCGGAACGGGAGGGGGCAGTGGTGATTCGTGGGGATTACGCCCTGGCAAGCACGCTGCAACAGGCTCGCATTCAGGGCAGCCGCTGCCTAATCTGCACCACCCCTGACGATCTCACCAACCTGGAGACGGCCCTGACGGCCCACAGCCTGCAACCGGGGATCCGCACCATTTTGCGGGTTACCGATCCCGAATTGGCCGCTCGGATGCAGCGCCACATGCAGACGCTGGGGATCAGCTACAGTGCTACCGGGTTGGGGGCACGGGCTTTTGCCACAGCAGCACTGGTGGGATCCGTCTACGGCACTCTGGCTTGGCAGGGGGAAACTCTGCTGGTGACGCTGCTGGAGGTCTCTGCCCATTGCCACTACCTGGGGCTATCCTTGCACCAACTGGCCCAGGATTATGACCTGGTGATCTTGCTGCATCGCTCCCGACCGGGTAAGCCCTGTGTTTTTCCCAAGATCTGGCAAAAAGAGGGCAAGACCCCGTTGAAAGAAGGCGATCAACTCTATGTGATGGGAACGGTGGGATCCCTGATTCGCCTGACCCAAGGACGCCCTCTGCCCCCAGAGTTGTATCAAGTGCGCCTTTTGGAGTGTCGCAACCCCTATTTTGAAGATGAGATCCTTTCAGCTTTATCGTTCTACGCACGCCTGCCCAAGACGGCCCTGAAACCCCTATTGCGCTGTCTGCCGGCGGTGGTGAGCCCGCCCCTTCCCCGTGACAAGGCGATCAAGTTGGCCCGCCAACTGCGCAAAATGAGCACTGAAGTGCAGGTGTTTGCCCAGGCGCAGCCTGACCATCGGATCCCTGCAGCCATGAGCGAAAATAGTGAAAGCAAGTTGCAATGAAGCGCGAGGAGCGTGGAGCGGCAAGAAAGAATCTCCCGGCTTTAGCGGTGGGGAAAATGTCAGCACAGACATTCAGGAGATAGGCTTTTCGGCCACAAGTCGCACAAAGCGATCTTGGTTGTAGAGCTGCTGAGCCACCACCGCAAAACCCACCCTCTCCAACAACCACGCCAGGTCTTCGGCGCTAAAGCGATTGTGCTCGCAGAAGTGGGTGAACTGATCCAGCAGTGTTTCCAAAGGGGTATCGGGCTGGAAGAGTTGGGCCTCTGTATCGGCGTCGAAGTAGAGGCTGAGAGGAGCGCGCACCCAATCCACCAGCAAAAATCGCCCCCCCGGCTTGAGCAGACGCAGCACCTCCTGCAACAGGCGCAAGGGCTGAACCATCTCGTGCAACACCACCACTGCCTGAGCCGCATCGACGCTGTTGGCCTCAAGCGGCAAGTGAGGGTCGTGCAGGTCGGCCTGCAGCAAATGGACTCCAGGGATCCCCTTCAAATCTGCCGCCGCTCGCTCCAACATGTAGGGCATCACATCCACCCCGATGAAGTGTCCTCCGGGATAGCGTTGCGCCCACTGACCCAGAGCAAACCCCGGCCCGGTTCCCAGATCCAACAAGCGCGGTGCAGGAGGCAGACAGGGCTCGATGTGCATCTGCCAGAACTGCCAAAACGCCTCGTTAAAGCGCCCAGGAGCTGTTGCCAGCATGCGCTCGCAGAAGCTGGGGCCACGGTGGTGCTGGTAGAGAAGCTGAAAGGTATCGAGGCCGGTCTGGGGCATGGCTGAAGATTGTTGAGAAAATTGCTAGAGGGATCACCAGAATTCGCTGATGGGCTGAAAAGAGCATCGGGGGATCCCCAAAAGTAAGGCCTAATGTCGGCCTAACGAGCAGTGGGAGCGCTGGAAAAGTTGGCAATGCCGGTCTCCAGGTCGCTAAAGCAGGTCAATACCTTTTCCATAGAGGTGAGGTTGAGGACGAGGGCCACATTTTCCGGCACGCAACAGAGGCTGAGGTTGCCCCCAGCAGCACGGCACTTGCGCAAAGCAGAGATCAACACCCCCAGCCCAGAGCTGTCCATAAAAGTGACCGACGACATATCGATCAACATATTGGTGTAACCGAAATCTATAACTTGCTGGAGCAACTGCCGAGCTTCTGAAGCAGCCTTGGCATCAAAACGACCCTCCAGCGGCACAATCGCCAGTTTTTGCCCTTGTGGAGTCTCAGCAGTACGGATGCGCGGCTTAAAATTCATCGTTTCCGGTCAAGACCTCATGCCCCACCTTAACACCATCCGCTGCCTCGCACCAGGAAATCTTGGAAGATCCGCAGGGGACAGTACGGCTCCATCCCAGAACACCTGCCCCCCCACCCCAGGAGCCGGAGAGAAGTCTGATGGAACCCAATATCTCTCCACTAATGACTACACCCTCCGCAGGGAAGGGATCCGGCCTCGGCCACAAATTCCGCATCTTAGGCGGATCTACCTACAGCATAGGTTGCAGGGTTAAAGCCTCCGAGTCTATGGAGGGAAGGGACATGTGCAAACGGGGACGGTGCATAGAGAGCAACTGGGCCAGCCGCTTGCGCAGCTCAGTACGGGGCACAATCGCGTCGATGAGCCCTTGGGCCAGCAGGTACTCGGCGGTTTGGAAGCCTTCTGGCAGCTTGCCCTTGCCGATGGTTTGCTCGATTACGTTGGGCCCGGCAAACCCCACCTGCGCGCCCGGCTCGGCCAGGATCAAATCTCCCAGCATGGCAAAGCTGGCGGTTACCCCGCCATAGGTGGGATGGGTGAGCACGGAGATGAACAATTGTCTGGCGTCGCGGTGCCTTTGTAGGGCGGCTGAGGTCTTGGCCATCTGCATCAGGCTGAGGATCCCTTCCTGCATGCGGGCCCCCCCCGAAGCCGAAAAGAGGATCAAGGGCAGGTGATCGCAGGTGGCCCGTTCCGTGAGGCGGGCGATCTTCTCTCCCACCACCGAGCCCATGCTGCCGCCCATAAAGCGAAAGTCCATCACCCCAATCGCCACCGGGATCCCTTCCAGGCTTCCCAACCCTGTCAGGACGGCATCCTTGAGCTGGGTGCGCTCCTGGTAGGTGGCCAAGCGCTCGGAGTAGGGCTTTTGGTCGAAAAAGTGCAGGGGATCCGTGGGAGCCAGGTGTTCGTCCAGGGGCTGCCAGGATCCGGGATCCAAAAGCTGTTCCAGACGCTCTGGGGCTGTAATGCGGTGGTGATGCCCACAGCTGGGGCAAACTTGCCAGTTTTGCTGCAGATCCTTGGTGTAGGTCAGGGTGTCACAGGCAGGACACTTTTGCCAGAGGCCATCGGCAATTTCTCTCACCTGACGCTCTTTGTCGAAGGGGCTGCTACCTGTCAGGTTTAGAGAGGTTTGTCTGCGCCGTTCCGCAAACCAATCCAGTAGAGACATAGCTGTTGAAATATCCTCCCTACTCAGGGATGTCGAGAGCCCTGCCGGTGAGCTGCGAAACACATCTCAACGTTCTCAAGCTATCAAAGAATCGCCCAACTGAAAATAGAGACAACAGCAGGCAATGGAGACTCGGTGGCAGGTGCTGACCACAGGGGATGGATCCCTGACCTTTTTCTCGGAAGAGTTTGGACAGGCTTTTCACAACGTCAGTGGTGCCGCTCAGGAGGCTCTGGAGAAGTTTGTCCGCCCTTGCCGGCTGGATCGGCTGCCTTTGGAGCGGGATCCCGCCCAGCCCATTCGCCTTTTGGATATTTGCTTTGGCTTGGGCTACAACTCCGGCCTTGCCCTAGAAACCATTTGGCAAATCCGGCCCCACTGTTCTGTAGAAGTAATCGGCCTAGAGCGATCCCCGGAAGTGCCTCGCCAGGCTTGGCAGGCGGGGGTGGGATCCACCTGGAGCTTTGGGCAAGAATGGCAACACTGGATTGAACAGGGATCCTGGCAATCGGAGCGCTGGCGCGGAACGCTGCTGTGGGGCGATGCCCGGCAAACGGTGTTGCAGGTGCCGCTGGGGTGGGCAGATGCGGTGTTTTTGGATCCCTTCTCGCCTTCTGTTTGCCCAGAGCTGTGGACGGTGGATTTCCTGCGGGCCGTGGCTGAACGGATGCGACCAACCGGCATTTTGGCCACCTATTCCTGTGCAGCGGCGGTGCGAGCGGCTCTGTTGGAAGCAGGGCTTTTCATCGGCTCTACTCCCCCGGTAGGTCGTCCTTGGCCGGGGACAGTGGCCTCGCCCCAACCTGACCACCTGCCGCCTCTTTCCCCCATGGAGTGGGAGCACCTGAAAACTCGCGCTGCCGTGCCCTACCGGGATCCCACCTTGAAAGGAGATAGAGCGCAAATCCGTCTGCAACGCCAACGGGAACAGCAGGGATCCCCTTTGGAGCCCACTTCTGCTTGGAAACGCCGCTGGCCTGTGCAAGCCTAGAGAGTGGCGTTGCCGGAGTTTAGATCTGGACAACTTTTCCCAGGATTGCTGCCCGAGTGTATCCAAGACACCTGCGCTATTCCCGTACCCTTACGCAAGCCACCATTTCTTGACAAAGTTAAGCTAGGATGAAACTTTTCTGCTGTGAATGCCATGTCCTCTTCAGCCTCTGCCGGTACGCTGGTTGCCCTTTGTGCTGAACAGCACCGCGTCATCCTGCAGTTTTTGACTCGCCTGTCTCGAGCGCCGGAGTTGGATCTGGAGCAGCGACGCCTCTGTGTACAAAGGTTGCGACAGCGCCTCTCCCGCCACATTCAACTGGAGCGCCATGTTCTCTACCCCCTGCTCAGGTCGGCTCTCCAGGCGGATCCCCACCTTAGCGACCAAATTGAGCGGCTGGAGCAACATCTGCGGGATCAGATCCCGGAGCTGACGCGCTTTTTGCACCAATCAGAGCGCACTCCCCAGCAGGTGGATCCCTCTGCTGCCCTTCACTTCTATCGGAAACTGCGGGCCCAGTTTGAGCAGGAAGAGAAGGTCTTGCATCCCCTCTTTGCCCAGCATGTCTCTCCCGCCGCGGAGCAGCAGCAGTTGCGCCTATTCCGAAAACGCCTACAGGCCAGCGCTGCCGCCAATAGCTCTGCAAGTAGCCGCCGCGTCGCTCTGGAGGAGCTGGAACGGCAAGCGGTAACCCGTCCTGTCTTGCCCAACGAGCGCTTCTGGTCGCTGCAGGGCAACGCTGTGCAGATGGCCGCTCCCTAGCCAACGACGGTCTTGTTGTTGGAGGCTGCCTGGTGGTGTTCGCAGGCGAGCTTGTGGTATCTTTGCCGCAACCGGCCTGCTGACCCTAGAACCATGCAACCCTGGGATCCGGAAACCTACGTCGACCAGATGGCCCAACTGCTGCAACTGCCCCTGCATCCCGACCACCGAGCAGGGGTGATCGAAAACTTTGCCCGCTTTTTGCCCATTGCTCAGCAGGTGCTGGAGTTCCCACTGCCGCCGACGGTTGAGCCAGCTCCCACCTTTGACTCGCAAGTATGACCGGCGATCCCCATCTTCTCGGCAGCGCCGACGCGGTCTCCATTGCCAGGGCTGTCCGCCAGGGATCCGTGAGTGCCCAAGCGGTGGTGGCCGCCTGTCTGGAGCGGATTCGCCGGCGGGATCCCCAGCTCAATGCCTTCACAGCCGTGCTGGAGGAATCGGCTCTGCAAGCAGCGGAGCAGGTGGATCGACAGGTGGCTCAAGGGATCCCGGTGGGCCCGCTGGCAGGGGTGCCCTTTGCCGTCAAGAACTTGTTTGACGTGGCCGGCCTCACCACCCTAGCTGGCTCTGTAATCAACCGCGAGAACCCCCCGGCCATCCAAGATGCAACAGTGGTGGCTCGTCTCAAGCAGGCAGGGGCGATCTTGGTGGGCACCCTCAATATGGACGAGTATGCCTATGGCTTCGTCACCGAAAACAGCCACTACGGCCCCACCCACAACCCCCACGATCTCAACCGCAGTGCGGGGGGATCCTCTGGCGGCTCGGCAGCAGCGGTGGCAGGAGGTTTGGTGCCCCTTGCCCTGGGCAGCGACACCAACGGCTCGATTCGGGTACCGGCCTCTTTGTGTGGCGTCTACGGCCTCAAGCCCACCTATGGCCGTCTGTCGCGGGCAGGGGTGGCTCTGTTTGCCGCCAGCTTCGACCACGTGGGCCCCTTGGCCCGTTCGGTGGCCGATATTGCCCTCAGCTTCGATGTTATGCAAGGGCCGGATCCCCAAGATCCCGTCTGTACCCGGCGTCCTGTGGATCCCACCTTTGGGCAGTTGGGGCAGGGGATCGAGGGCTTGCGCATCGCGGTGGCGGATGATTACTTTGCCCGAGGGGCAGAGCCCCCCATCTTGGCCGGGGTAGAAAAGGTGGCCCAAGCCTTGGGGGTCGGCCAGACTGTGCGGATCCCGGAAGCCCAGCGCGCCCGTGCCGCCGCCTTCCTGATCACGGCTGCTGAGGGAGCCAACCTGCACTTGCCCAACCTGCGAACTCGCCCCCACGACTTCGATCCGGCCACCCGGGATCGCTTTTTGGCCGGAGCCCTGTTGCCTGCCAGTTGGATCTTGCAGGCGCAGCGCTTTCGCCGCTGGTACCGCCAGCAGGTGCAGGCCATTTTTCAGGAGATCGATCTGTTCATCGCCCCCGCCACCCCCTGCTTTGCCCCCTTGCTCGGCCAAGAGAAGATGGTGATCGATGGGGTAGAGGTTCTCACTCGGCCCAACCTCGGCCTCTACACTCAGCCCCTCTCGTTTATCGGCCTGCCGGTGCTTTCAGTGCCGTTGCGCGAGAGCGGATCCCTGCCCTTTGGCGTACAACTGGTGGCCGCCCCCTATCAAGAAGCCAAACTGCTGCGGGCAGCCGCCTATTTGGAGAAGCTAGGGATCCCCAATGCGCAGCCGGTTTGAGCCATGAAGAGCCCTACTTTTGCAGCACATCTAGCGCTAGAGCTCGTGGGCATCTTCTCATGAACACTAAATATGTAGATGAACCGGTTGTGTGGTCAAGACAAGATTTCAATTGCTTTTGAGGAGCTGCTTTAGTCTCTGTGTAGCCTGTGGGTAACGTCTGAAGCTGTATTGGGGCAGAATCTTTGGCCTTGGCTCGCAAGAGAGATTGGGGCACCGGATATTAAAGTAAAATTAAGCCCCCAGTTGTTGTATCAAATGCCTCCTTCTCCAGGCTTGGCCAATAGAATGAACAGCATAAAATAGACACGGCACCCCCACCTGGACTCTATAACCCTATGGATCATCCTGATTCTGTGGCTCGGCGCTACATGAAACTGTGCGAGGCCTATCTCTCTCTCAACGAAGCCTTCGACAAATTGGATCAGTCCCACAGCCACCTACAGCGCCACTTCAAACGACTCCTTGGCTATTTCAGTGCTGCCCAACAAGCTCTGGTTCAACTGCCGCTCTTGCAACAGCGGATTGAGCAGAGCGACCGCTGGATGAACTCCTTGCGAGAAGAACTGCAAGCCAAAGAAGCCCGGCTTGGCGAGCTAATCGCCAACTACGATCAAGTCTGTGGCGAGCTGGACTCCACCAAAGCAGAACTGTTGAGCGCTCAAGCGCTGATTGAGAAACTTGAAGCGGAAAATGCTCAGGTTTTGGAACGCTTGAGTCGGCTTACCAACGTGGAAGAGGAAATGGCAAACTTGGCGGAACAGCTAGCCCAAGCGAACGAAGCTCGTCAGCAGATGGAAGTTCGAAATCGCGAGCTAGAGCGAGCTTTGGGAGACCGGGATCAGCACATTTACAGCCTGCAGGAGCGATTGGCCCAATTGGAGCAAGAGATGGCCTTCTTGAAAGCTCAGCGGGATGAGGCCCAGCAGGCTGCACAACTGGCTATGTCTCGCGCGGAGCAGGCGGAAGTCGGGCTGAAGGCGCAAACCGAACAAGTTCAGACTTTACGAAATAAGCTCCATCAAGCCGAACAGCAACTGGCCATGGTAACCCTGAACGAGCTGGAGCTCCTGCTCGGCCATGACTCGATGAACCTCTTGCAAGAAGCGGAGCAGGCTGCGGAAGTAGATGCCCAGGTGCTGGCAAGCGTACCGGCCTCTCTGGCCGAGGCAGAACGCATCCTGCTGGAGATCGACCAGTTCATTTTGGCCTGCTCGGAGCCCATGAAGTCGCAGGCTGCCTGACCGGTATCGACTTATCGACTCTCCTAAAAACCCATCAGACGGGCAACAGCGGACAGCTCAGGGACAACGCCGGTGTGGATGGGGGTGGATCCCTGGTGGGTAGCCGTGTCGGGATCCTTGAGGCCATGGCCCGTCAGCACACACACCACCTGTGCCCCGGCAGGCACCTGCTCTCGCCATTTCAGCAATCCTGCCACCGAGGCTGCACTGGCCGGCTCGCAAAAGATCCCTTCCTCTGCGGCCAGGAGACGATAGGCCGCCAGAATTTCCTCATCGGTGACGCTATCCACCTGGCCGCCGCTCACCTGCACTGCCGCCTTGGCCTTCACCCAACTGGCAGGGTTGCCGATGCGAATGGCTGTGGCCACCGTCTCTGGGTGTTCCACCACCCGGTTTAACACCATGGGAGCAGCACCGGCAGCCTCGAAGCCGTAGAGACGAGGGCGACGGGTAGCCTTGCCCTGCTGGCGATACTGGCAAAACCCCATCCAGTAGGCGGTGATGTTGCCCGCGTTGCCCACCGGGATACAGAGCCAATCGGGGGCATCCCCCAAAGCATCCACCACCTCGAAGGCGGCGGTTTTTTGCCCTTCTAAGCGGAAGCGGTTAACCGAGTTCACCAAAGCCACTGGGTAGGTTTCCGCCAGTTGCCGCACCATGGCCAGCGCTTGGTCGAAGTTGCCCTGAATGGCGATGATCTCCGCCCCATACATCAGGGTTTGGGCCAGTTTGCCCTTGGCCACATAGCCATCTGGGATCAGCACATAGGCCCGCAGACCCCCTTTGGCTGCAAAGGCAGCGGCAGCCGCCGAGGTGTTGCCGGTACTGGCGCAGATCACGGCCTCTGCTCCGGCCTCTTTGGCCTTGGACACCGCCATCGTCATACCCCGATCCTTAAAACTACCGGTGGGGTTGAGGCCCTCCAGCTTCAGGTAAACTTGGCAGTCTCGCCCCAGCCGTTGGCTCAAAGCCGGGGAAGGCACCAGGGGCGTGTTGCCCTCATGTAGCGTGACCACAGGCGTGCTAGCGCTGACGGGGAGCCATTCCCGATAGTGCTGGATCAGGCCGGGCCAAAGCCCCACTTGCGCGCGGGATCCGGCCATACGAGGGGGATGGGTGGGATTTAGGGTCGCCATGCCGCAGAGAACACCGAGGCCAATCTAAAGACCAGCTTTCTCACTGTAGCGGTTCGTGGAGCGGTTCGTATCAACCTCGCGCAGTGGCGGCAGAAACACCCTCTCGATCCCCTCTCTCAGAGGCTTGGGAGCGGGAGAGCCGCAGGGCGTAGGGCCAGAGCCTGCACCAGAGAGCGCAGCTTCAGACGAATCTCGGCCAGCTCCTGCTCTGGGTTGGAGTCGGCCACAATCCCGGCACCGGCATACAGACGGGCTCGATCCCCCCGAATCAGGGCGGAGCGGATCCCCACCACAAACTCGCCATTGCCCTGTAAATCTACCCAGCCCAAAGGAGCAGCATAGCTAGAGCGATCAAAGGGTTCCAACCGCTCCAGCCACTGCAGCGCCGCCTGCTGGGGATACCCTCCCACTGCCGCCGTCGGGTGGAGCTGGGCCAGCAGGTCGAACAGATGCACATCGGCGGGGAGCTCGGCCTCGATCAAAGTTTGCAGATGCTGGATGTTGGCCAAACGGAGCAGCCGAGGCTGAGGGGAAATGCAGGGATCCATCCCCAACCGACCCAGAGCCTCCTGGATCGAGCGCACCACCCACTCATGTTCTCGGCGGTCTTTGGCGCTGCAAAGCAACCTCTCGGCCAGCACCTGATCCTGGTGGCTGGTGGCTCCACGGGCTGCAGAGCCGGCTAAGGCATCGATCTGTGCCCGACCTTGCCACACAGAGAGCAGGCGCTCCGGAGTGGCCCCCAAGAAAACCTGGGGAGAGATCCCCTCTTGGGTCAGAGGGAGAGGACTGGCCGGCGAACTCCCCCGCCTGTCTGCCCCCAGGGACTCCGTCCGAGTAGCGCGAGCGGCGAAGGCAAAGATGCTGCAATCGGGATGATGCTTTTCCAGATAAGCCAGCAGAGGCGGGATCGATGGCGAGGCAGGCAAGTGCAGATCCACAGCCTCTGCCAGCACCACCTTTTCTAAGAATCCCGCCCGAATCGCCTGCAGGGCTTTTTGGATGCGCCCCAAGAGGGCAGCTTCCTCCACCTCCACCGGCACGGGAGCTTGCAATTCCCACAAGGGCAAGGGGGATCGAGAAAGGCGCTCCATTTGGGCAAAAAAGGCGGTGATCTGCCCGGCCAAAGCTGCTAGGTCACTTTCGGGAGCAATTTCCAGATTGAGCCGCGCTACCGTCAGGGATCCCCAGGAGTCTGGCACCTGCAACAGTTGCCAACGTGGCAGCACCAGCGCTGCCCCCCCTTTGCTCCTGGGGCTGAAACTGAGGCGACAGAAACACAGAGGGCGTTCCTGCCGGCTGCCTGGGGATCCCCCCACCTCAGAGGGCTCCATTCTGCCGACGCAAGCGGTATGGACATGGGGCTGCAGCTCTTCCACAAAAATCCGCGCCGCCTGCAAGCCCCCTTCTCCCGAGAGATCGACCCGCCGCAGGGATCCCCACCCCAGCACCCGCACCCTTTCCCCGCGGGCCTTGTGGGAGAAATAACAGTAGCTCGGGAATCGGTTCGTGGGGAGAGAACCCAGCTTCTGGGCCAGCACCGCCAGCGGATCCAGCTCTGGGATGGGCTGGGACAAGCTGAGGATTTGGGGCACGCCCCGCGCCCGCGCCATCTGTTGGCAGGCGGTTAGGAAGGGATCCCAGTGGCGCCGATCCCTCGCCTCGTCCGTCCAGGTAGAAGTGCGAGTCGGCGGCCATGCTCTCGGCCACTCCAGGCACTCAAGCGTACCGTGGGCATTCCAAGGGGAAAGAGAAGAGGTCATGCGCAAGAAAAAGAAGACGATCCCACCTTGGCCGAAAACAGGACACCTGTCGATGGAGACCGGCAGAAGATGACTTTAGGATAAGAGATTAGGAGAAGGGCCGGCAGCCTGAGCTTCTGGGGGCCAGATCTGAGGAGCTTCTTCACGGACTGCAAAGTTTCTTAGCATCCTGGGGGATGCTTTCTCAGGCGCTCTACCCTACAGAGCAGATGGTTGTAGACAGATCCAGAGACAGGCCCCAGAGCAGGCTTGCTCCCCAAGGAGAATTCGCATGCATCCAGATGTCAGCCAAGTGCAGCCAGCAGCAGAGGCCGCATGGAGCAGCCGCTCTCGCCGGCAATTGTGGATGGCTGCCCTTAAGCCCCCCATGTACAGCGTGGCGATCATGCCCATCTGGGTGGGATCCGCCATTGCCTATGCCCAGTCAGGGGTACTGGATTTGGGGGTTTTGGGGGTGTTTTGGGGAGCTGCCATCTGCATCTTGGCCTGGGTCAACATCAGCAACGACGTGTTCGATGCCCAGACAGGGGTGGACAAAAACAAACTCCACTCCCTGGTTAACCTGACGGGCAAGCCGGGGCAGGTGTTTTGGGTGGGGAATGCCTTTTTGGCCCTGGGTCTGCTGGGGATCCTGTGGCTGAGCTGGCGGCAATCGGATCCCACGGTGCTGCTGTTGGTGCTGGTGGCCTGTGGGCTGGGCTATGCCTACCAGGGGCCGCCCCTGCGCCTGGGCTATCAGGGCCTGGGGGAGATCCTCTGCTTTTTCAGCTTTGGGCCGCTGGCGGTCTCGGCTGCCCACTACAGCCAAAGCCAGGCCTGGTCGCTGCCGGGGTTGGCAGCCTCACTGGTGGTGGGGATGGCGACCAGCTTGATCTTGTTTTGTTCCCATTTCCATCAAGTGCAGGATGACCTAGCCTGCGGCAAGCGCTCGCCGGTGGCCCGCCTGGGGACTTTGCGCTCGGCTCGCCTCATCCCCTGGCTCTGCGGCAGCCTTTTTGGCCTGATGCTGCTGTTTGTGGGGCTGGGGATCTTTCCGGCTTGGACCCTGCTGAGTTTGGCGGGGATCCCGTTTGCGGTGCGGCTCTCCCGCCTGCTGGGGGCTTACCATGACCAGCCGCAGCGGATTAGCCATTCCAAGTTCATTGCCGTCGGCCTCCACTTTTGGCTGGGGCTGTTTCTGGGGCTAGGGTTCATCCTCAGCCGCTATGGCTGAAGGCTGAAAAGTCGGCTTAAGGCTAGGTGTGCGCGGGATCCCTCCGGTGCAGCCGGCAAAATGGGATAAGCTACAGCCTAGAGTGCTAGCTCAGAGCGTTGGCTCCAAGGGGAGTGGTCAGTTCGGGTCGAGGTGAGGCGGCAGCGAAAACAGGATGCGGCGATTCTTCAATTCCAACCTGGGGGTGGCGCTGTTGGGGAGCAGCATCTTGGCTGCTTTGGTGGGCTGGGCCTTGTCGATCGACATCGAGGAAGTGAAGGTGGAGTCTCCTTCCCCCGATCAGCCCCTCTCGGTCAGCCGCAGGGTAGACATCTTGGGTCGTCGGGGAGGCCATCAGCGTTGGCGGTTGATTGCCGAGCAGGTGGATCTGGCAGCCGGGCAACAGGTATTTGAGCAGGGGGCGCACGGCTACTTCTACGGAGAAAGCGCCGACCGACAGGAAGGGGTGCCGGATCCCTTTTTTGATAGCAGCGAGCAGATGACTTGGCGGGCCAAGCGAGCCCGCTACAATGCCACCGCCGACGAGCTGTATTTGGATGGCGAGGTGGAGGTGAGGAGCGACGATGGCAGCTTGCTCTTGACCAGCGCCCTGAGAGTCACCCCCGAAGAACGCATCGAGGTGCCCGCGGAGTTCACCCTCAAAGGCCGGGAAATGGTGTTGCAGGGCCGCTCTGGCTCGTTTAACTTTCAATTTGCCCTTCTCAGCGCTCAGCAGGGCAAGCTGGTGGTGCTGCGCACCGACAGCCCGGCAGCCGCCCCCCCGACCGATCCCGCCAGCGCTTCCCAGTGGGTGGCCAGTGCTGCAGCGGATCCCGCTTCCATCACCATCACCGCCGACCAGATCACCTACGACCGCACCCAACAAGTGGCTCAGGGGAAAGGGAACCTGCGCATTCGCGAACGTGGCATCGAAATTCGCGCTCCCCAGGGCACCTACCTGCGGCAACAGGCCCAAAGCATTCTCTCCGGCGGCGTGGTGTTACAGGAGGTGGCCGGCGACAGCAGCCGGGATCCCTTGTTGGCCGATCTGCGCTTGGCCCAGGCTTCCCCCGGCCCGGAGGCGACCCCAGACCAACAGGATCAAGAAGTCACCATCATTGCCGACCGCCTCACCTACGACCGCAACACGCAAATTGCCCAAGGGGAAGGCAACCTGGAGATCCAGCAGGGGGAAACCATCATCCGGTCGGCCCAGGGCACCTACCGCCGCCGCGAATCCCAAAGTTTGTTGACCGGAGGGGTCACCCTGGAAGAGCCCGGACGGGTGCTCACCTCAGCCCGCCTAGAGGGCAACCACCGCGACAAGATCTTCTTCTTTGAAGAGAACGTCCTTTACCGGCAGATGGCTGCCTCTACCCCCACGCCCGGCGGGGGATCCCTGACGGAAGAACTGCGCCAAGCCGAAACCGAAGTGCGGGCTGCCCGCCTGGTTTACAACTCCCGCACCGGTACTTCCGAGTTTAGCGATGCCGTCCAGTTCATCCAGCGGGGGCGCAGGGCCAAGGCCAACCAGGCCACCATCACCCCTGAGAAAGTGGAGCTGCGGGGAGAGGTGGTGATCGAGCAGATCGAGGGGGAGTGGCTGGCGCGGCGGCTACAAAACCCGGAGACCCAGGCCGATGTGGATCAGCCGACGGTGATCTACGCCGACCGGGTGGAGATCGACCAAGCCAGCGGCGATGCCCGCTTCTTTGGCAATGTGGTTATTGTGCAGGCCAACCGCGCCATCGAAGGGGATCGCGCCGATTACTTTGACCGAGAACAAATTTTCAAAATCAGCGCCGAACAGGCTCCTGTGGTGCTCTGCGATCGGGGAGAGGTCGGCCGCCTTCCCGGGGAGAGCACCCAAGCTCTGCCGGGCCGCAACGCGCTGGATCAGATGTGCCGGGGCGCCAATCGCCTCAGTGGCAAGCTGGTCACCCTGAACATAAAACAAGATGAATACACCGTCGAAGGGGACGGGCAACAGCAGGGCATGTTTCAGTTTCGCATCACCGACGCCCTCTGATGGGATCCCCCCTCGGGGAGCCATCTGTGGTTTTTGATCGTCCAGGTTTGGCTGAGGTTGTGATCCGAGGTGATGTCATGACGGCTCCACTCGCCGAGGGCAAACTGCGCAGAACCCCTGCTCAAGCGGGCAGCTTTTGGGGATCCCTGAGATTGGGAGCTGCCTTTTTGGAGTTTTATCTCTTCAAAGAGATGATTCGCCCCTTCTTTCTGGGAGTGGCCGGGGGGACGGTGCTGATGCTGGGCAACCAGCTCTTTATCTACGCCGATCTGCTGGTGAAAAAGGGCGCCCCTCCCCTGACCATTTTGCACATTCTCCTCCTCAATTTGCCCGCCATTTTGGTGGTCACCTTTCCCATTGCCGGCCTCTTTGCCACCTTGCTCACCCTGGGCAAAATGGGAGCCGACAGCGAGATCACCGCCCTGCGTGCTGCCGGGATCCCTTACCGCAAGGTGTTTATCCCCGTGCTCTGTATTGGCCTGCTGATCAGCGGCTTGGCGCTGTTGACCAATGAAGTGATTGTGCCGGAAACCAACCAAAAGGTGAAAATCCTGAACAAGAACCTCATCTTGGCTCAAGATGCTCTTTTGTTTAATCCAGAAGAGATCGTGCGGGTGGATGATGATCTCTGGTTTCATGTCGGATCGATTGACCCGAAGACCGGCTTGATGCAGGATTTGTTGATCCTGGATCGCAAAGCTGAGACCGGCCACCTGCGCTATCCGCAGGTGATCTCCGCTCAAACCGCGCAGCAGGTGGGCCAATCGTGGCAACTGCGAGATGTGGTGATCCGCCGTTATGACGAGCAGGGGCGCACCTACTATGAAGGCCAGGTAGAAGAAATGGAGTTAAACATCGTCAACAAACTGGTGGGCCTGGTGTACGCGGAAAAAGTGCCCCAAGAGCAACGGGCGGGGGAGCTGTGGGAGCAGTGCCAGCGATATCGAGCGGAGCAACGTCCTTCTGCCGATGTGGCTCGCTGCCTGACGGAATACCACCTCAAGTTCGCCATTCCTTTGGCCAGCTTTTTCGCCATCTTGGTGGCTGCCCCCTTGGGCCTGCAAACGGTGCGGCAAACGGGGCGCTACGGCGGCGTGGCGCTAGCGATTGTTCTGGTGTTTATTTACTATGTACTGATGAGCCTGGGACGAGCGATGGGTCGAGTTGAGCACATCGATCCCTGGCTGGCTGCCTGGTTGCCGAATATGATTTTCGGTGGGGTAGGCCTTTCTTTACTGTGGCGGTTTTTACGGTGAAATCCTGCAACTTCCCCCCTGACTTCAGCCCTTGGGCAAAGTGGTTGGCTCTTTGCTGGGGCGGCTCCCTGTGGTTGGGGACGGGGGAGGCCGTCTTCGCCCAGTTGGACCCCCTGCCCACTGTTGGCGTCGGCGGGACGGAGTTCTCTCTGGAGGGCTACCAGCGCTTTCGGTCAGCGCAAACACTTGCTCAGCGCCTGCAACTGGCCCGCCGGGCTTCCAGCCCAGAACCGATGGCTGCCGCCGATGAGGAGCCCATCACCTTGGCCGAGGCGCAATCTTCTCTGCCTGCTACAGCCTTGACTGCGGCAACCCCACCCCCTACGGCCCCGGTTTCAGACTTTGGATCCCCTCCCCTTGCCAACTCTCCTGAAAAGCCCCTCACGCCAGAAGAACTGAACCGACAGCGGCTACAACGGCTGTTGGCCGAAGGGGCAGCAGCCCATGCTCGGCGACAGGCGCAGCAGGCCCAGGCAACACCTTCTCCCCAACCCCCTTCACCGGCGACGCCCACCGCGGCAGTTCCCAGCCTGAACTCCCTTCGGCTTTCCCAGCCCATGACTTCTCAGGCTGAAGCCCTGCAGGTGGAAGAGCAACCCTGGCTGCGCCCCACCAAGGACTCCGTCCCGCTAACGCGATCGGAATCCAATGGCGAAAACCGGGCTATGGCCCAACTGCAAGGTGGAGCCGGTTCAGAGGCAAGGTTAAATCGGATCCCAGCTTCGACGGTTCCTCCCTTGATCTCCCAAGCCGGTGGGAGCTTGGATTTGGGCGGTGTCCTGTTGGCAGAGGCCACCCCTGGGTCGGGGCTGACGGGATCCCCCATGGCCACTCAAAGGGGCAGGGAAGCCTTTGTCCCCACTGCGGGCTCACCCCTGGCTCCTCAACTGCTGGAGCAGTTCCCCCTTTTGCGGGATCTGGGCACCGGGGCAGATGCCGTCTCGGCGACAGGGAACGTTAGCCAGGGATCCCAAATCCGCCAGCAGCTCTCGGCCACCGCGCAGCGGCAAATTCCCCTTGACCCGGATCAAATCAACGTGAGTGGGGATGTGCTCAGCTACATCGCCGAACAAGACCTGGGCATTGCCGAGGGGAACGCCTTGATCCAACTGGCTGACGGCACCCGCATCACCGGCGACCGGCTGCTGTTTTATCGGCGGGAGCGACGCCTGCGCAGCGAGGGCCCTTTTCGCATGGAGCAGCCCCCTGGCCCCCAAGGGCGCGGGATCCGGCAAATCGAAGGGCGAAATTTGGATCTGGATATCCCCGGTCGCACCGCCCAATTTGAGAGCTCGCTGGTCATTCTGCCGGGGGAGGAGCCGGGCACCAAGGTTTTTGTGCGCAGCCAAGAGACCACCGCCATTTTGGGGGATCAGATCTTTTTCGAGAAAGCCACCGTCACCACCTCGCCAGAGCCACCCATCACCCACTACGTGCAAGGGGATCGGGTGGAGGTGTTTCCCGATGACCGGGTGATCGTCTACGACGCCCGCGTGTTTGCCGGCGGCGAGCTGACAGAAGCAGGGGATCTGCGGGCGGGCCTTCAGATCGCCTATTTCCCCCTGTTCATCTACAGCCTGCGAGATCACCAATGGGTGCTGCCGGGGCGCAGCGAGACAGAGGGGGTGTTTGTCAAATCCAGTTGGGCCTACCGCTTCGACGAATACAACTTCGGCGGCCTGCGGCTGGATGCCATCCAGAAAAAAGGGGTGGGCATTGGTTTCTTGCATGACTACATCCTGCCCATCCCGGACAGCGTCAACTACGGGCGAGCCCAGTTTTACTTGGTTACCGAAGCCGACCAACAGCGCTTCTCCAGCCGTTTCCGCATCGACCACAACTTCGACTTTTACGCTGCCAACCTCTTTGGGCAGGAAGGCCAACTGCGGGGGCAGCTCAACCTCAACCTGGACAACACCTACCGTCCTGCCGGCGGGCGCAACGACAACGCCGATCTGCGTCTCAACGCCACCTTTCAGGGGGATCTCTCCACCACCACCCTCAACATCAGCCGCACCGGATCCCAGGAGCGGGGCATCTACAGCTTCCCCCTCACCCTCAGCCACACTCAGCGCTACGGGGGCGTGCACTGGCTGCAATCGGATCTGCGCTTGGACTACAACCAGCGGGTGAGCGTCAAAGATGGCCCCGACTTTGCCGATGCGCGGTTGACGCTGGGCACTCAACTGACCCCACCCGGTTGGGGAGGTACCTATCGCCTGGCCTACCGTGCCTACAGCAGTTCCAATGGCGACAACGAGCCGCGTCGCAACTTCGAGCTGGCCTTTAACCCCGACCTCATTCGCATCACGCCCGATATTGCCCTCAGCAGCGCCCTCACCCTGACTCAAGAGCAACAGCCGGATCAAGAGGTGGGGGCAGGTCTCCACTTTTTCAATCGCTACGAGCTGCGCTCCAGCCTCCAGTTCAACGATATTCAACCGGCTCCCTGGATAACCTTCATGCCGGGTTCTATCGATTACACCCAAGTCCTCTACTCCACTCCTGACCAGGAGTCTACCGTCAGCCTCAACCCTCGCCTCAGTCTCAGACCTGCCGACTGGAATACCATCGACCTGCGCTACAGCCGCACCTTCTACGGCAACAATTCTGTGCCCTTCCAAACCCTCTCCACCAGCCCTAAAGATGTGGATCGCATCAATGCCAACATCAGCTTCTTTACGCCCCGCGATCCCCTACCCGATGTGCCCCCAGGCTACATTGCCTTTGAAGATGACCTGCCCGGCGAGCTGCCGATAGCCCTGACCTTCCCCGACGATACCCCGGAGGATTTGGCAGCGATTGCCTCCCGCAACTTGCAGGAGCTGCAGGCAGAGGTGAAAAACCTGGTGCGCCTGGACACCAGCCTTGGCTACGACTTCATCACCCAGAAGTGGGATACCCTCAACGCCAACTTCACCTGGAACACCGCTCCCGATCTGTTCAACATTCAGTTGCAGACGGCCTACGACCTCAACGAAGGGCAGTTGCAACCGATCCGTCTGGAATATTGGGGGCGCAGCAGCACCACGTTTAACCGGGATCAACGCTCCGGCCTGGAGGTGTATGAACCAGGGATCAGCTATGCGCTGCAGGCGGTTTACGATCCCCGGTTGGGCCAGATCTCTACCTATGGTCTGGAGCTGGATGCCACCCTCGGCACGCGATGGCAAAATCACTGGCGGCTGCGCTTGGGCCTGACGGAAGAAGGGATCCGCCGCGTGGAAGTCCGCCGCGACCTGCGGGATTTTGAGCTGCGCCTGGCCTACGATCCGGTAGCCGAGTCGCTGCGCCTGGAAGGGATTCTGGTGGCCTTTCCCAGTCGCCCGGTGGGCCTCACCCAAGAGCGGGGAGATTTTCAACTGACCTCTCCCATCACCTCTCCTATCGGCACCTTTTTGCTCCGCGACGCCGACGCGACCGGCTGGGATGGCCTCAGGCCCTGATCCCCGCTTCCCTGGGAAGGCTCCCTGTCCACTGTTGCGACGGGCTAGGTGATGACGTCTGGCTGCTGCCGACCGGTGCGGGCGCGAATCTGGGCAAGGTGATCGGCCAGTTGAATCTGTTCGGCCAAGGCCACTTGGGGATCCAGGCCATGCCGGGCGGGATCCAGCTCCAATCGCTCCAGGTACACCCGCAGGGTGGCTCCGTGGGTGCCGGTTCCCGAAAGCCGGTAGATGATGCGGGATCCATCCTCAAAGCCAATGCGGATCCCTTGGTGGCTGGTGGTGCTGCCGTCCACGGGATCGGTGTAGCTGAAGTCATCGGCATAAGCCACTGTGTGGGATCCCAAGCGCTGGCCCACCCACCCAGGCAGGGAGCGTCGCAAGTCTTCCATCAGCGCCTCGGCCACCTCCACCGGCAGTCCCTCGTAGTCGTGACGGGAGTAGACGTTGCGCCCATAAGTGCGCCAGTGTTCTTCCACGATCTGCCGCACCGGCTGCCGTCGAGCGGCCAAAATGTTCAGCCAAAACAGGACGGCCCAGAGCCCGTCTTTTTCCCGGATGTGGTGAGATCCGGTGCCGAAGCTCTCTTCCCCGCAGAGGGTGACCTTGCCGGCATCCAGCAGGTTGCCGAAGAATTTCCAGCCGGTGGGGGTCTCGTAGCAAGGGATCCCCAGCTTGGCCGCCACCCGATCCGCTGCCTGGCTGGTGGGCATGGAGCGGGCAATTCCCGCCAGACCTTCTCGGTAGCCGGGTACCAGGTGGGCATTGGCAGCCAAGACTGCCAAGCTGTCGCTGGGGGTCACGTAAAATTGGCGGCCCAGGATCAGATTGCGATCCCCATCCCCATCGGAAGCGGCACCAAAGTCCGGCCCATCTTCCCGAAACAACAGTTCCACCAACGAGCGGGCATGCACCAGGTTAGGATCCGGGTGTCCGCCGCCAAAATCCGGCAGGGGCTGCCCGTTGAGCACACTGCCCTCTGGCGCTCCCAGGGATCCCTGGAAAATGGCGTGGGCATAGGGGCCGGTGACGGCGTGCATGGCGTCGAAGGCAATGCGGATCCCAGAGGCCAGGTAGTCGCGGATGGCCTCGAAATCGAACAGACGCTGCATCAGGCTCAAGTAATCGGCCACCGGGTCGATGACGGACACCGTGAGGGACCCCAGCCGTTGCTCGCCCAAGCGATCCAGATCGACATCGGGAGCTTCCCAGATGCGGTACTCCTGGATCCGCTGGGTGCGGGCGTAAATGGCCTCAGTCACCTTCTCCGGGGCAGGGCCGCCGTTGCCGATGTTGTACTTAATGCCAAAATCCCCCTGGGGGCCACCGGGGTTGTGGCTGGCAGAGAAGATGATCCCCCCGTAGGCGCCGTACTTGCGGATGAGACAGGAGACCGCCGGCGTGGAGAGGATCCCTCCTTGGCCCACCAGGACTCGCCCGATGCCGTTGGCCGCCGCCATCTTGAGCAGGATCTGAATGGCCTCGCGGTTGTAGTAGCGGCCATCTCCCCCCACCACCAGGGTTTGGCCGGCGGATCCCTCTAGGACATCAAAAATGGATTGGACGAAGTTTTCCAGGTAGTGGGGCTGCTGAAACACGGACACCGGCTTGCGCAGGCCAGAAGTGCCGGGTCTTTGGCCGGGAAAGGGCGTCGTGGGAACGATGCGCAGGCTCATAGTCTGCCGGAAAAGCTGCTTGCTCCTCTACTATCTCATCGTTGGGCCTCTCGTTTGTGCTGAGCAGAGTTCTTTCCCCTCCACCCATTTGTGGATGGGTTGAATGGATGCATCGATCTCCGCTGGTAGCCCTCCATCCTCAATCCCCTGGCTTAACCACCCACTCCACCGGGGTTTTGCTGGGATCCGGCAATTTCAACGAGAACAGCCCCGCCGCCAAGATCAAAAGGGTGGAAAACCAAAGGCAGCCCTCCAACCCGTAGAACTGGAAGAGGATGCCAGAAGTTACCGTCCCCAACAGCCGCCCGCCGGAATTAGCCATGTAATAAAAGCCCACATTGAGGGCTACGTCGTCGTCTTCCGTGTAGGCCAGCACCAGGTAGGAATGCACCGCCGAATTGAAGGCAAAGACGATCCCGAACAGGATCAAGCCGCCGGTGATCACCAGCTCCGGTGCCAGCCCGGCCATGAAGGCTGTGGCAATGATCGCCGGCACCGCCGTCAGCACGAAGGTCCAAATCTGGATGGTGCGGGCCTTGGGAGCACGGCCAGGGCGACCCCCACCCAGCAGTTGCGGCGCTACAAACTGAATGAACCCATAGCCAATCACCCAGATGGCCATGTAACTGCCCACCTGCATAAAAGTCCAGCCCAGCTCGTCGTAGAGAAACACCGGCAGGGCCACCACAAACCACACATCCCGCGACCCAAACAGGAAAAAGCGGGCCGCCGAGAGGATGTTGATCTCTCTGCTCTTGGAAAACAGCCGCTTGAAGGGGATCTTGGCCTTGATTTTGCCCATGTCTGCCGGCAGCAGCGCCCCCGAACAGAAGATCAAAGCCAACGCCCCCGCCTGGACAAAGTTGGCCATGCGGAAGCCCATGGGATCCCCGTAGATTTCGGTGAAGATCTGCAGCAGGGCCGCTCCCACAAAGAACCCCACCCCCTTGAGGGCGTTTTTGGATCCCGTGAGCATAGCCACCCAACGAAACAGGCGGGATTCCGCTTCTTTGGGCACCACCAGGCGGATGGCGCTTTTGGAGCTCATCTTGGTGAGATCTTTGGCGATCCCGGCCAGAGCTTGGGCGGTCATCACGTAGGCCACCTGACCCCAGACCGGCCACTGCATGTTCAACACGCCCAGCATCACCAAACCGAAGATCTGGATGGCAATGCCGCCATAGAGGGTCAGCCTCAGGCCAAACAGGGATCCAATCCACCCGCCCAGGAAGTTGGTAATCACCCCGAAGATCTCGTAGAAGAGAAACAGCATGGCAATTTGGATCGGGGTAAAGCCCAACTTGTGGAAGTGCAGCAGCACCAACATGCGGATGGCGCCATCGGTGATGGTGAATCCCCAGTAGGCGGCTGTAACCAGGGCATAGTTGCGAACCGCAGAGGCTTGAGCTGTCGAAACAGAAGTCATGGGCAGGTCTCCAAGGGAGATGTTTCTATAGACTGCGGGCCACTTTGCGGGCCAGTTCCGCCATGCGGTTGGCGTAGCCCCATTCGTTGTCGTACCAGGCCAGGATCTTCACCTGGGTACCATCCACCACCATCGTCGAGGGCGCATCCACAATGCTGGAACGGGGATCCCCTTTGAAATCCACCGAGACCAGGGGCAGCTCCTCGTAGCCGAGGATCCCCTTGAGTTCGCCCTCGGCTGCAGTTTTTAAGAGGTGATTGACTTCTTCCACGGTGGTGGGCCGCCTGACTTCGAACACGGCATCGGTTAGGGAAGCGTTCAAGAGAGGAACACGCACCGCAATGCCGTTTAATTTGCCGTTGAGTTCGGGGTAAATCAGACCAATGGCCGTAGCAGAGCCGGTGGTGGTGGGCACCAAAGACAGCAGAGCGGAGCGGGCCCGCCGCAGATCTTTGTGGGGGGCATCCACCATGGTTTGGGTATTGGTGACGTCATGGATGGTGGTGATCACCCCGTGAACAATGCCGATTCCCTCGTGGATGACCTTCACCAAGGGAGCCAGACAGTTGGTGGTGCAGGAAGCCGCCGTGAGCAAATGGTGCCGGGCCGGGTCGTACAGGTGATCGTTGACGCCCATAACAATGTTGAGGGCCTCTTCGTCCTTGACAGGGGCAGCCACAATCACCTTGCGCACCCCCGCTTTGAAGTAGGCATCCAGCTCCGCTGCCTTGACAAATTTGCCCGAGCATTCCAGCACTAGCTCGATCCCCAACTCTGCCCAGGGCACTTCACCGGGGGATTTGTGTTCGCTGAAGGTGAGGGTTTTCTCTTGGATGCGCAGCCGGTTATCGGATCCCTCAATGTCGATAGCCCAGCGGCCCTGCACCGAGTCAAACTTCAACAGGTGGGCCGCCGTCGCAGCTCCCCCTTTGATCTCGTTGATGTGGGCGAATTCCAGCTCTTCCCAGCCCCAAGCAGCCCGCAAAACCAGCCGTCCGATGCGGCCAAAACCGTTGATGCCCACCCGCACTGCCATAGCATTGACCCTAGACTTGTCCAGAAGGGATCCCGCTCTCTCAGGGCAAATCCCGCCTCGACTTTATCAGAACGCCCTAGTCGTTTCAAGACAAGTTGATGGGTAGGGTCAGGAGAGACTGGCCGATGGGGGTCGGTTCACGGTTGGCCTTGGGAAATGTTGCCGAATGTCCTGAAATCCAAAAGGGATCCGCTGAGGCAGCCCCAATCGACAACAGGGCCTATCCTGTAGCCGATTTGCAGTCCAGATCTACACCTCTGGGCAACAATTCGCCCAACCCGGCAACCGGTGGCGTGACATACTCCCATCGCTGACCCTACGGGTAAAGCGTGGGCTTCTCGCTTCATCGGGGAGCCTACGCAAGAACCCTCCACGAGCAGACACGGAATGCCCTACCGCGTAGTTGCACCAGATTCCGGCAAAAGCCGTTTTGTGCAAGTACTCCCATCATACACCATGTGGGGGTATCTGTATCTCGACACTGACTCTACGAGTACAGTGCGGGGCTTAGCTACCCCCACACCCCGACAAGCTAAGCTGGGAAAAGTTGTGCTTTTCTGGATGTGCCCCCGCCGCCTCAGCCTTCTGTGCAGGATGACTTTCCTCCCTTGCCTCCCCCCCCTTCCCGTTCTCCGGCCTTGAGGGTGGTGGAAACGGCTTTTTTGGCCAGTACCGCGGCCTTGATCTGGATCCTGAGCTACACGCCGCTGGCCCCCTTTATACGTCTGTTTTTCCCCATTCCGGTGGCGCTGGCGGTGATGCGCTGGGATCCCCGCACAGGGGCAATGGCCCTGGCAGTCTCCGGCCTGTTGCTGACGGTGCTGATAGGGCCCACGCGCAGCATTCTCTATGTCATTCCCTATGGTCTGCTGGGCTATTGGTGTGCCCGCCTGTGGCAGCAGCGTCTTTCCTGGTACGTCTCGGTGGTGAGCGGGGCTGTGCTCAGCGCCCTGGGCTTGATCTTTCAGTTGGTGCTTTCCTCCCTACTGGTGGGGGAAAACCTCTGGACCTACGTGACGATTCAACTCACCGGCCTAACCAACTGGCTCCTGGATGTGTCCCTCAGCCGATGGGGCGTCTACTGGGTGGCAGAACCCTGGATGGTTCAGGTGGTGGTGGTGGGATTTATTGCCTTCAATTCCCTCATCTACGTATTCACGGTGCATTTGGCGGCCGCCCTGGTGATGGAGCACTTTCGTTGCCCGCTGCCACCCCCGCCGAAGTGGGTACAGTTTTTGCTGGATTAGCAGCCCCTGTGAGTTGTACAAGAGCAGAGCAAGCTGCTCTACAAATGAGTTCTTGACAAATCTTGACAAATGAGTTCTTGGCAAAAGTCCCACCCTATTGCCATGCAACGCTACAGGAATGCAAGAACTGGAAGGTTCTCTGCTACGATCGCGGTAGCGGGACGGAGTCCTTTCGCGTTAGCGGGACGGAGTCTCGTTGGGATCCTGGTGGCAACAAGATATCAAGATTTAAGACTGCGATTATGGCTTCCCGCAAGAATCAACTGGCTATTGACAATGACGAGCTGATGCGTCGGGTAGAGGCTCTGATCAACGCTTCCAAAAATCGCTATCGCATCACGGTACAGGTGGCCAACCGCGCCAAGCGCCGCCGCTACGAGGATCCGGATGATATAGAAGATGGCTGGATGAAGCCAATCCGCCGCGCTGTCATCGAAATGTCGGATGAACTGACTGAGCCGGAAATCATCGGCGATGAGTAGTCACTAGACTTGCGGCCTGCTGGCGCGACCGCCCTGTTGAAACTGCTAGCCGGCTGAGCGGCTAAGGGTAGAAGCTTTCGGCAGCCGCCTATTTTGTCAATTTGTCAAGTCGTTTGCAACGGGATCCCTTTCCCGCAGGCGAGCCTCGAGCCGCGATTCCATCAGGTGCAGCAAGCGGTGGGTCTCCTCTGGGCTGAGACCCTGGATGCGCATCTCCAAGGGGCTGTGGAACCAGAGGGTCTGCTGCGGGAAAGGAATCTGGATCCCTGCTTGGTCGAAGGCGTGCTTGAGGCGACGGCGGTATTCCCGCGCCACCCTCCACTGCTGCAGAGGCTGCACCTTGATCCAAATGCGCAGCGTGATCCCCCGCTCCCCCAGATCATCGACACCGTGCATTTCGGGGGGCTCGAGGATTTTTTCCCGCCAAGCTGGCTCCCGGTACATCTGCAGAGCCACCTGCTCGGTGATGCGTATTGCCTGTTCCAGATCGTTTTCATAGGCGATCACAATCCCCAGATCCACCCGTGACCAGCCGTTGGAGAGGTTCTCCACCACCCGGATGGCACTGTTGGGGATAGAGATCAAGCTGCCTTCGGTGTTGCGCAACTGGGTTAGCCGCAGATCCATGTGTTCCACAAGGCCGCCCCGCCCGTCCACCACGATCACATCCCCTTCGGCAAATTGATCTTCGATCAAAATCAACAGCCCATTGATCACGTCCTTAATCAGATCCTGAGCAGCCAGGGAAATCCCCAGCCCAATAAAGCCTAGGCTGGCCACTAAGGGGCCAATATTGACCCCCACCGAGGCCAGGCCAGCCAGGGATCCAAGCAAAACCAGGGTAGTGGCTGCAGCTCCTTTAGAGACGCTGGCAAAGGTGCTGAGGCGTTTGCTGAGGCGATAGGTGGGGGCATTTTGCTCTTGGCGCAGGGCAGCAAAGAGGTTATCCAGTACCAGTCCACTCAGCCAGACACTGCCATAGGTGGCCAGACCCACCCCTACCAACCGCAACAGAGGGCCGCGCAGGGAAACCAGGAAAAACCTTTGCAGGGGTCGCGTTTGCGGGAAAAGGCCCAAGCTCACCCCGACTCCGCCCACCCACAGGCTAATTTGCACCAGGCGTAGCAGGCGAATTTGCAGCTCCAAGTAGGATTCCTGCCGTTTGCGTCCGGCCTGTTGTTCGACCAAGACGGGATCCACGCCCGGCTGCTCTTCCCCCGCTAGGCGCTCCTGAATCTCTGCTTGGATGGCCTGGTATTCCGTCTGCAGGGCATCGCGTTTTTGCTGCAGCCGTCGCCGTTTTCGCTGGCAGAGCTGGCTCAGGCTCCCTACCACAGCCAGGATGCCGAGGGCAATCACCGCTTGGCGGCGCAAAAATTGAGGCTGCCGCTCCCGTTGCGAAGTGCGCAGCGCTTCCTCAACAATGCCGGCTACCTGCTCAGCCCAGTCCATGGGTTGGGCGCCCTGGAATTGAGCATCGAGGGAGGTGATGGTTAGCAAATGTCGCCCATTCACCCGGATAACAGGCTGGTTGGTCTGGCCGTCCAGGGTGACTTCAACCTGCAGCGCCTCTGGATCGAATCCGGCGCTGGCCAACTGGTGCAGGGTTTGTTCAATGGAGCGCACCCGCTGCGACACCGGAGGCAGGCTGCCGGGATCCCCCTGCGGTGCGGTAACCACGAACAAACGCCGCCCATCCAGCGTCACGGCCTCCGCCTGGATAGAAGAGGTGGGGAGGCTAAGCGCTTGCCGCAGCTCTTCTAGGGCATCCAAACGGTTGAGCAAAGGCAGGTTGGGGGCGGTGCCGTTGTTTTCAGCAGTTTCCTGCCCCCATGCGGGCCCGCTTATGGGGGATAGGGCAAGAGATGCACTGAAAAGGAGAGGCCAAAACAGGGATCCCGTTTTCCCCGGCTTCGGCTTGTCTACCGATCGCAGTTTGTGCAGCATGAGCCGTTCGCGTCAGCGGTGCGAAGCACTTGAACAACCTCACTCCAGAAAGAAGAAGGCAATCCCAAGGATGGCGTAGGTGGCCAAGAGCAGTAGCCCTTCCAGCCAGTTGGATCGCCCATCGCTGCTAACGGAATTGATCAGCAGCACCGAGACGGCAATGGCCACCAACTCTACCATGCCGAAGTTGAAGTTCATGGGCTGATGCAGCACATCCCCGGCCAGCACCAGCAGAGGTGCCACAAACAGGGCAATTTGCATCGTCGAGCCCAGCGCCACCGAGAAGGAGAGATCCATCTTGTCTTTCATGGCCACCGTGATCGCCGTCGCATGCTCTGCCGCGTTGCCGATGATCGGCAACAAAATCACCCCCATAAACAGCGGCGTCATGTGAAAGTGTTCCAGCGTATCCTCTAGAGTGCTCACCAACAGTTCCGACTCCAGCGCCACCAGCACCGTCAACCCCAAGAGGATCAGCACCCAAAACCCCAAACCGGCCCGCTCAGGTGGAGCCGTCAGCACTTGGGGAATGGATCCCTCCGCCTGCAAAACCGGATTGAGGGCCAGGCGACTGGCCGCCTCATCTTCTGCGGCTTCCGCTTCGTGAAGGGTGTAGAGGTAGCTGTGGGTTTTGAGGGAAAACAGCAAAGTAAGACCGTAAACCCCGATCAGCACCAGGGCTACCGCCGTGGATAGCTCTTGGATGGAGATCTCCCCCAAGTTGGCATCGGCATAGGTGACCACGCTGGGCAAGATCAAGGCCACCACCGCCAGGTTCATCACCGAGGCATTCATGCGGGCCACCTCGGGTCGAAAGCTCTGCTCCCGAAACTTGATCCCGCCCAAAAACATGGCCAAGCCGGCCACCAGGAGCAGGTTACTGATGATCGCGCCGGTGATGGAGGCTTTCACCACATCCACCAACCCCGCCCGCAGTGCCACCAAGCCGATGATCAACTCCGCTGCATTGCCAAAGGTGGCGTTGATCAGCCCCCCGACTGTCGGCCCTGTCAAGGCCGCGATCTCTTCCGTGGCCTGACCCATAAACTTCGCCAAGGCCACCACCGCCAAAGCCGCACAGAGGAAAACCAGGTTGGGATCCCAGCCCCGGAAGTGCCCCACCCAAGATAGGGGAACCCCCAACAGCAGCAGGAACATTATGCTGTTCAGACCTCTCTGCCAACCTGCCGCAGAGCGATCCGGCGAAACCAAAGGATTTGCGTTAACCAGGGTCATGGTTCACAAGGGGAGAAAAGGTAGCGACGATGGAGGCTGTTTGGGTTTCGGGGAGCCAGATCCCCCATGGCCAGGAGTGACCATCTCCAAAAGTCTAACGGCTGCGAGGGGAGGTTGGATAGGTGCTGCTGGCTAGAGGGAGATAACCCGGTTGCGCTGCAACTGCCGGGCGATCTCGGCTCCCAATTGATCGGACAGATGCTGGGGATCGGCGATTTTCAAAAAACTGCTGCCCTCTACCTCAAAGGGAAAGGATCCCTCGATGCCGTCGCGGGGGAGTTGTACCAGCAGCAATTGTTCGGGGCGCTTCGATTGCAGGGCATAGCCCAACTCCAGACAGACCTGAGGGCTGGGTAGGGGACGCCCCCGGCCATTCACCTGCACAGGGGTTACATCGGCCACCACCAGCAGCGCGTGCTTGAGCTTGCGAATCAAGGCCGCATCGATGAGCGGGGTCTCAGCCTCAGCGGGAAGGGATCCCTGCAGCTGCAGGGGCACGACCGGTCTGTGGTCGCGATTGAGAGCCTCCACCACGGCTTGCAATGCCCGGTACAGAGTGGCGCTGGAGTTGGGGTAATCCGATTGGCCGCAGAAGTAGATGACGGGCTCGGTCATGTTCAGAGTGGCCCGCTTATTAAAGTAGATCTCGCGGCTAATTAAATCGAGGTTGGAGATGCTGTAGGCGCCGCTGCCTTCGATGTAAAACTCCACCAGCTCTCCTTCCAGGTAGCGCTGCCACCATACGGAAGCCTTCACCTGCTCCACATCGTCGAGAAAGTCGGCCCGCATCGCCGTTTTCAAGAGGCCGGTACGGCTTAGGCGCAGGTCGGGGGCCCTCTGTTGGACTTGAGAAGCAGACAACACCGAATCCAAATACCAGGCTTTCAGGACGATGATCGCCATGGGATCCCTCTGCGCTTAGCCTCAAAGGTACCTGATCTTTGGCAAGATCGTTAGTCTTGGTGTCGAAGTCAGCCCAACTCCAAGTGCAGGGCCAGATCCAGCAGTCGGTGGGCCAGGGTTGACTTGGTCGCCAATGGGATCCGTTCTGGGTTTCCCTGCTGGGGGATCCAATAGCCTTGGTTGTGGCTGCTGCCAAAGCCGCTATCCGGTTGGTCGATGGGGTTGGCCACAATAGCATCCAGGCCCTTCTGGCGGAGCTTCTCTCTGGCCGGTGGCAAGGGATCCCCACTTTGGGCGGCAAAGCCGATGAGGCGTTGGCCAGGGCGTTTGTGGCGGGCCAGAGCTGCCAGCAGGTCAGGGATCGGCTCCAACGGCAACATCTGGGGTAGATCGGCTTTGGGCAGCTTCCCCGCGTAAACCTGAGAGGGGCGCACATCCCCCACAGCAGCAGCCATCCACAAGAGATCCGCCTGGGGAAATTCCGCCTGCAAAGCCGCCTCCAGTTGGGCTGCCGTCTCCACCGGAATGGCCCGAATGGCGAAGGGCGCTGGATCAAAGGGGATCCCCAACGGCCCATGGACCAGCGTCACTGTCGCCCCCCGGCAGGCTGCCGCCACCGCCAGCGCCACTCCCATCCGACCACTGGCCGGGTTGCCGATAAAACGCACCGCGTCGATGGGCTCCCGTGTCCCCCCCGCCGTCACCAACACCCGCTTGCCTTGCCAATCTTTTTTCCCCGCTGTCCAGAGCAAAGCCCGCACATACTCCTGCAGCGCCTCCGGCTCCAACATGCGCCCTTCCCCCACCGCATCACAGGCCAGGCGGCCACTGGCCGTCGGCAAGGCCCAAAAACGGGGATCCTGGTGTAGCCGCTGCCAATTCTCGGCTACCTTCTCTGCCTTCCACATCTGCGTATTCATAGCCGGTGCCACCGCCACCGGACACCGGGAAGCCAAAACCACATTGGTGAGCAAGTTATCCGCCAGCCCATGAGCCAACTTGCCCAAGGTGTTGGCCGACAAGGGTGCAATGAGGAGAGCCTCCGCCCATTCCCCCAACTCGATGTGCAGCGGTCGTCCTCGTGTTGCTTGCCAAAAGGCGGCATCGGTGAAAGCCGGTTGGCGAGACAAGGTGGCAAAAGCCAAAGGAGAAATAAAATGTTCCGCAGCTTTTGTCAAAACCACCTTGATCTCTGCTCCCTGCTGCGCCAGAGCAGACACCAAAGCTGCCGTTTTGTAGGCAGCAATCCCCCCACTCACCCCAATGAGGAGACGCCGCCCTGACCAAAAGGGATCCATATTGAGTGACACGCAAACAGCCTTGTTTCCAGTTTCCCTGCTTTTGCTCAATTCCGGCGGCAAAGCGGGGATCCCTCGCCCAAAGATACTTTTGACCCTGTCGAGAATAGGGCCTGAGAGCCTATCATTCCCCATTTCAGCCAAAGTCTCCCCCATAGGTTCTGGCCTTCAGAGGGAATTCCCCACTGCTGTTTTGCGCAACCAGCCCTCAGATCCCATTGCAGTCGCGCACTCATTCCCTCTAATTAAGAAGAGTTGGATCAAACTCTATTGCAATCGCTGTTTGTTTCTGGCTACACTAACAGTTGTCCCTAAAACCATCTCGATATGGCTACAACCAGTAAACCAAAACCACTCACTGGCCAAGAGCTCCTCGACAAGGTAACTTCAATGGGAAATGCGGATCGCAAGGAAAAAGCTCGCGCCTGTGGTTATGTCACCTACACCAAGAATGGTCAGGAGCGAGTGAATCTGATGCAGTTTAACAACGCCCTGTTGAAGGCCGTTGGCGTGGATCTCGGCGCTAGTGACGAAAATGGATCCCGTGGCCGCGCTCCTACCTTCCGGGTTTCGGTTCATAAGAATGGCAACCTCCTGATTGGAGCTGCCTACACCAAGAAGATGGGCCTCAAGCCCGGAGATGAGTTCGAGATCAAGCTGGGCCACCATAACATCAAGCTGGAGCGGGTCAACTGATTTGCTGTCTCCCTGGATGCTTTTCCCTGCTGGTGAGTTCATCTCAGCTTGGGTAAAGCCTTTGGTATTCCTTTCGGCCTCTAGGGGCTTGGGAGCAGCGACCTCTTCCCTTCGCTCCAGTGCTCATTGTCTTTCTACTTTTCAGAACAAGGGATCCTCATGATCCGCTGGGGATCCCTGGCAGTTTGTACCTCATCAATGGCTGAAGTGTGGGTAAGTTCGCTATTCTGACAACAGTTAAATTGGGTCTGCGGCAATGAACACTCCGACCGTACAAAATGTCTTTCGCCATTGGCGGCGGTGGCGAACTTGGGCGGGGCTGTTGTTGTTGGCAGCAGCGTTCTTTGTCATCGAGTCTCATCGGCAAGTTTGGCCTCAGTCGAATGCTTCTCAAAGTCAGGCATTTTTGGAGTGGGTGTCTTCCCAGCCTACCCCCGAACAGCAGGATGTTTTTGTGGATGGAGTCATTCGGCTGCAATTCAATCGGCCACTGGATCCCAATCTACAACGTCTGGCGGTTCAGTTGGATCCGCCGGCAGCGGTTATTTTTGATGTGCAGGGAGACGAGTTGTTGCTTAAGCCTCGGGATCCCTTGCGCTTTAGCACCCGTTACACCCTCACGCTTTCTCCCCAAGAGGGGCTGCCCCTCGAGCAGGCCATTCAGCTGAGTTTTCGCACCGAACCGCAATTTACCTACGAACGGGATGTCAAACCGCTGCTAGAAGCCAGTTGTGTGGGTTGCCATCAGCCGGCAGGACGGCAGCGCACCCAGTTGCTGGACAGTTATGAGGCCACGATGGCCTATGTCAGGCCCGGGGATCCCAATAGCGAGTTGATCAATCCCCGGTGGACGAGCCGCCACGCCTACATCCTCAACGCCATTAACCCCAACCGCCCCCAAGCTCGCGGCGGATCTCCTGAGATTGCCTACATTCAGGCCCGCGGGCTGCCCCTGTCCCGTCTGGGCTTTTGGACGCCGGAGGAAGTGGAGATCGTCCGCACCTGGATTGTGCAGGATGGCGCCCCCCGCACCAGCGCCCGCTTACAGATGGGCAACTGAATAAGGCATCTGGAACCCAACCCCCACTGCCATGACCCCTCCTCAACCTTTGGCCACCGTGATTCAGGGATCCCTGAGTCGAGGGCTGGAAGCTCGCCTCAATCCCGGTGTCTCGGTAGAAGACTTGCGGGTGGGCAAATTCGTGGTGATCCAGGGGCAGCGCAACCGCTTCTTTGGCCTGCTTACTGACGTTACCCTAGAAACCAGCAACTCCCAAATTCTGGTCAATCCCCCCCGCCCGGAAGAGACCTTGCTGCAGGAGGTGCTGGCAGGTACCGGCACCTACGGCATTATTGCCCTCACCCCGATGCTGATGTTGGTGCCGCGGCAAACGGAAGGGGAAAGGCTGTATCCCCTGGTCAATCCCGAACGGCCAGAAGCGTTGGCAGCTCCCCTCGGCCAAGAACCCCCTTCCGCTGGCGCCATGGAGCTGCTGCCCGTGAAAACAGTGCCCGCCCATTTTTCGCAAGTGTATGAGGCACGGGAACTGGACTTTCGCACCGTCTTCGGCTGGGAAGACGACCCGGAGCGGCGCAACTTTGCTATCGGCCAGCCCCTCGACATGGCTGTGCCCATCTGTTTGGACTTGGATCGCTGGGTGGAGCGCAGCAACGGCATTTTCGGCAAATCGGGCACCGGCAAGTCCTTTCTAGCCCGCCTGATCCTGGCCGGCATCATCCGCAAACGGGCAGCGGTGAACTTGATCTTTGACATGCACTCCGAGTACGGCTGGGAGGCGGCCAGCGAAGACAAACACGCCAGCACCGTCAAGGGCTTGCGGCAGCTCTTTCCCGGTCAGGTACAGATCTATACCCTGGATCCCGATTCCACCCGGCGGCGAGGGGTGCGGGATGCGCAGGAGCTCTTCATCGCCTACAACCAGATCGAGGTGGAGGATCTGGCCCTGTTGGCAGAGGAGCTGAACCTATCGGAAGCCAGCCTGGAAAACGCCATTATCCTGCGCAACGAGTTTGGCCGCGACTGGATCAGCCGCCTCTTGAGCCTTTCCAACACCGAGATTCAAGAGTTTTGCGAACAGAAAATGGGCAACAAAGCCTCGATGATGGCCCTGCAGCGCAAGCTCACCCGCCTTGACAACCTCAAGTACATCCGCAGCACCCTGCCCCACAACTACATCGGCCAGATTTTGGATGCCCTCAGCCGCGGCATTCACGTGGTTATCGAGTTTGGATCCCAGTCCAACCTGCTCTCCTACATGTTGGCGGCCAACGTCATCACCCGCCGCATTCACCAGGCCTACGTGCACCAGACGGAGCGGTACTTGCAATCCAAAAATCCCCTCGACCGGCCCCGTCAACTGTGCATCACCATCGAGGAGGCCCACCGCTTTCTAAATCCGCGGGCGGCCAAGCAGACCATCTTCGGCACCATTGCCCGCGAGATGCGCAAGTACTTTGTCACGCTGCTGGTGGTGGATCAGCGCCCTTCCCGCATCGACAGCGAGGTGATGTCGCAGTTGGGCACTCGCATCACGGCGCTGCTCAACGACGACCAAGATATCGAGGCGGTGTTCACAGGGGTGGCGGGTAGCCAGAACTTGAGAACGGTGTTGGCCAAGCTGGATTCCAAACAGCAAGCCCTAATTCTGGGCCATGCCGTGCCCATGCCGGTGGTGGTGCAAACCCGCCCCTACGACCAGCGGTTCTACGCCGAAATTGCCGATCCTGACTGGTCTCAGGCTGAGGATGCGGAGGTGCTCCTGGCCGCCCAACAGGCTAAGTCCGAGCTGGGGCTGTGAGCACAAGCTGCCCGCACCGCTCGGAACATGCCAAAGCGACACAGCCCTGTGCCGAAGGCCAGGCGCATGAGCAAGAAAGTGGGCACCTCCCGTAGCGACTTAATCAGGCCCACCAAGCCAAACTTCAGCAACCCTTCGGGACGGACAATGCCCTGCCAGATGGAATCCAGCCAAGAGGGAAGGGTCTCCTGAGTCCAGTCGGCGGTTTCTACCCGTCCCGCCACCAGGCCAGTAGCCTCCAACTGCTCGGCAAAGCCTTCGATGCTGGAGAAGGAAGGGTGTGACCATTGATCCAACAGTTGCCGCATCACCAGCCGCTCCCAAAAGTTCAGGGGCTTTTGCCGGTCGTCCCGCTGGTTCCAGTCCGCCACCACCAGGATTCCCCCTGGCTTCAACACCCGCAGCATCTCTTGGGCATAGCGGGCCTTGTCCGGCATGTGAGGCCCTGCCTCAATGGACCACACCACATCGAAGCTGGCATCGGGGAAGGGCAGGTCGAGGGCATCTGCCACCTGAAACTGGACAGGCAGATCAGGGGGGGTGAGCTCCTGGGCCCGCTTCACCTGCTGAGGACTGATGGTGATACCGGTTACAACAAAGCCGTAGTCGCGGGCCAAGATGCGGCAGCTCCCACCAATGCCGCAGCCCACATCCAACACGGTCGTCCCTGCAGGCAGTCGATCCAACCCCCCCCAGCGCACCATCTCGTGGACAAAGTCGTGCTTGGCCTGCAGAAAATTTTTTCGTTGGGGAGGAGAGCCGTAGTGGCCTAGGTGAATGTGTTCGCCCCAGTAAAACTCTAGGATCCCATCCCGAGTCCACTCGTCGTAAGACTTGGCCACAGAGGCGGGAGACTCGTATTTGCGAGCAGTCAACAGATAGGCTGCCAAGCCCACGGCCAGCAGCACAGCTATGCCCAAAGCCCAAAAGATTGGATTCATCGGATCAACCATGAAGTTTCTATAAAGTCCCTCTGCGTGGTGGCGATCATTGTCAGTTGGATGGCGGAGCCACAGGCAGAGTGCTTTCCGGTGTGGGGTCTGCCAATCCAGCCCAGCAAAGGCGCAATCCCATCTTGCCCCATCTGCTGGCTCAAGATGGAGTCTGGGGCAAAGGACGGCTGGGCGAGATTTTCCAGCACGATTCCAGCATCCGTTGGGGTCGCTGCCATCACCTGCTGGATGGGGTGTTCCAGGGGTGGCAACCTCAACAGCAGCGGCTGCTCCTTCACAAAAGGTTGGCGGCGTAGCGAGCAGCTCCCCTCAGCCCCACCTGCGCATTCACCACCACCTGCACCGACAGTTGCTCCAGAAGAGGACGCATCCGCCCCTTATCCAAAAACGAGGACAAAAACTCCCCTTGATGCAGTAGGCGCAAGAGCTTGGGCGCGATCCCCCCAGCGATGAACAGGCCCCCGCGCGGCAATAGGTGTAGGGCAAAGTTCCCGACTGCAGCCCCGTACAGGCTGATGAAAAGCCGCAGACACTCCACCGCCAGGGGATCCCGTGCTTCCATAGCAGCATTGGCAATTTGGGCTGCCGGGTCAATATGCTTAGCTCCCTTTTCCCAAGCCTCAATTTGGGCCAGCAGCTGTTCTTCTCCTGAGCCCCACTGGCTATCCCGCAAAAATTGATAAATGGCAACGATCCCCTGCCCTGAGACCACCCGCTCGGTGGAGACACGTCCGTGCCGTTTTTGCAAATACCTCAAGAGCTCCCACTCCAGAGGGGTGCGCGGGGAAAAATCCACGTGTCCTCCCTCGCTGGCATGAACTTGGTAACCCCCTTCTCCCCAGGTAAGGTAAGCCTGCCCCAAACCCGTGCCTGCTCCCATCACGCCAATCGGAGCCCGCGGTTGACGCTCACCCACTTGCAAGGTGTCCAGATCCTGGTCGCCGAGGGCAAGCACGCCATACCCCACCGCGCTGAAGTCGTTGATCAAGGCTACGCGCGGGATCCCCAGCTCTGCGGCCAATTGGCTCGACTGCAGATCCCAGGGCAAGTTGGTCACTTTGGCAGTCTGTCCCTCAGACCCTGAGCCCCTTGTTTCCATGACGGGGCCGGCCACTGCAAAACAGGCGGCAGCAGGCTGTGGATCTCGCCCCAGCTCCCGCCGAGCCTGGGCCAGAAACTCTCCCACCATTGGGGCGAGGTTGGCGTAATCTTGGCTGGCATAGCGGCAGTGGTAAAGGCTGTGCTCGGGATCCTCGGCATTGACAAGGCTGAGGCTGGTTTTGGTGCCCCCGATGTCTCCTGCCAACAACAAGTCCATACAGTTTCCTCCGGCCAGCACCTCCTTCCCACCCTGACATCTCTGGAGAGAGAATGCCAGGCCCCCAAGGCTTCCCCGCTCCTGCTGGGGAGAAGAGGGAAGGGCAAAGAAGGTGCTATGTTAACTGATGTAAAGGTTTTTAATATTGCATTTTGTCTTCTACACCTTTTTTACCCCCTCTCCAAGATGAGCCTCTGCTGTCCTCTGAGCGTTTGGCCGGGCTGGATCCCCGCCCTCTCTCGGCTCAAAGGCGTTTTCGATCCCACCATGCCATTGGGGGAGTGGCAGCTCTGCTCGTGAGTCTGCCCGTTTTTGTGCAAGCGCCCCTGGTGCGGTATGCCCCTTGGGTCAGCTTGGTGATGTCTTTGGGCTGGCTGGGCCTTAGCTTGCATCTCTACTCCCAGCCCCGTACCCGCCTGTGGGGAGATTTGCTGTACGGCTTTACCCTGACTTGGCTGGCAGGATCCCTGTATTGGGGATGGCTGCGCTTTGAGCCTCTTTGGCACATGCCCATGGAAGCCTTGGGGATCCCGATTGTCTGGTGGGGGACACGGCGACGGTTTGCCCGCATCGGTACCTGGTTTTATCTCGGCTCCCTGTGGGGTACGGCGGTTACAGATCTCTACATTCACTCGGTGGGGCTGCTGCCTGAGTGGCGGCAGGCGATGCAGTTTGACCGGTTGGAGCAGGCGGTTGTCCCTTTTAGGGCGGCCCTCGACAAAATGGCTACCCCCTGGGGCCTGGGTTGGGGCATCGGCTTGGGCCTTCTGTTGCTGGGTGTTGGATTGTGGAGAGTCCAGGGATCCCGCCGCTTGCACCATTGGGCATTTGCGGGAGCAGTGCTGAATACCCTGTTGGTGGATGGGCTATTTGGCTGGGGGGCAGCTCTGCTGCGGTGAGCTGGGACATCCCCATAACTCTGCTTCAGGTGGGAGTAGAAGTATTGGTAGGGCTGGGAGCTCCATCGGACTCCGTCCTGCCAACGTCGGCGGCAGCAGGTGCAGTTGCCGGCAGTGTAGGTTCTGGCCCGGCAGGAGGCAAATCCGGTGCCGGTGCGGGCTGAGGCAGAAAGTCGATGACCTCCCAAGTCTTGGAATCCGGTGAGCTGTAGGCCAGCAGCCACCGTTCGGGCACGGTTTTGACGCGGTCGGGCGAGCGTTGTGTAGCAACAGTTTGTGCCTTTTGGTGGGCCAGGGTGAGCTGGAAGGGATCCCCTTTGCGGCGATAGGGGCGGCGGGATCCCGGCGGCTGCACGATTAGGGTGTAGGTGCCGCTGAGGTGATGGCCTTCCAGGGTTTCTCCTGAGGCCAACAGCAAGGGTTCACGGCGATCCTGGCGGATTTTCACATCCTGCAATTGCAGGCGGGCTGCTAGCTGGTCACTGCCCACCAAGGATCCCACCGGCCCGGACACATGAGCGATCTGATAGGCAAGGGCCTGCTGCACAATCGGCTTTGGCGGTCTAGGGCCGCAGCCGGCCAGCAGCCCCACCAGCACAATAGCCACAAGGCTAATCGTGCCCCGCAGAACCGATCCCCTACAACTCCACCCCAGTTTTGGCATCGCTTCCCCTGAGGCCATCAGACGGTAACTAAGGTGGGGTGTTGCTTCAGGTATTCCGTATTCACGCCGGACTCGCGGGTGAGAGCCACCAGGCCGGTACGGGCGATCTCGCGGATGCCAAAGCTGGTCAACATCTTGATGATGGCCACCATTTTGCCGGGATCCCCGGTTACCTCGAGAGTCAAAGACTCCTCCGCCACATCCACAATCCGGGCGCGAAACATTTGGGCCACATCCATAATGGCGGAGCGGGTATCGGGGCTGGCATTGACCTTGACCAGCATCAGCTCCCGTTCCACGCAGGGAACATGGGTGATATCGGTAACTTTCAGCACGTCGATGAGCTTGTAGAGCTGCTTCGTCATCTGCTCCACATCGTGTTCATCTCCCTGCACCACCATGGTGATGCGAGAGATCCCCGGTCGTTCGGTGGGGCCAACGGTGAGGCTGTCGATGTTAAAGCCGCGACGGGCAAACATCCCCGCAATGCGGGTTAAAACGCCAGGCTGATCCTGCACGAGGGCGCTGAGGGTGTGTTTCACGGCAACCAGAGGATAGAGAAAAAGCTGAGAAGAGGTTGGGGAAGCACCTGGGAATAACAATACCCTGAGGAAATTTTACGCCAACTTTGCCGGAATGTTTTTCGCATTGCTCCGGTCGGAGCACAGCTGCAGAGCCGGCGCCCTAGAGAAAGACAGCGCAGCCGTTAACTCTCCAAAGACCCGCGCGTAACCCCCAATTGGCTGTGTAGCTTCAGCTCCTGCCACAGTTGGGATCCGCTGAGTTGACCTTGTAGGAGTTGCTGATAGCGGTGCAGGGTTTGTTGGATCTCGGCGGGGGATTCATGCAAAAATTCGATGCGCAGATAGCGCAGGCCCAAGGCCAATAATTTCGGCACATATTCTGCCCCCGTTTGGGCCTTGCCGTTGTAGAGGGTATTCCGACAGCCGGCATCGGCCTTCAAAATGTGCTCGACATTGGCTCTGTCCCTCAGCTTCACCTCGTGTTTTTCACATGGGCGACCACAATTGGTGTAATCCGTTCCGCTGGATAAAAAGGCGCAAAAGACGCAGTGCTCCATGTGGAACAGGGGCATATGTTGATGAAGGGTAACCTCATACCTATGGGCGGGGCCGGCTTGCAGCAGGGATCCCAGTTGCTCGTGGTTGAGGTCATAGGAAGCCGTCAGGCGCTCCAGGTTGTAACGGGTTTTGAGATAGTGGGCCGTGATGGGATTGGCCACATTTAACGAAAAATCCCCAATGCAGCGCTGCCCGGCAAAGAAACGGAGATGGTCGTAATTTCTCACCAAGTAGCCATCGGCTCCGCCGACCAACACTTGCTTTAGGATCCAGGTTTCTCCCGGCTTGGTGATGCGGGGCGGAGCGACCCACAGTTCCACCTCGGGATGGGCGGCTTTGGTTGTGCGGATCACCTCCCGATAGCGGCGGGGATCCTCAAACTCCAGATAGATCTGCCTAATACCGCTGGCTATCGCCGCCGGCAGTTGCGCCGGATCCCGCACCAACACCACCAACTGCGGGGATCCCCTTTCGGGCTCCTCCTGAGAAGGCACCAGATCTTGCCAGCGAGCTTCGGGATTGAGTTGCCAGCGCGGGGGCTGAGCTCGCAGAGCTTGTAGGCGTTCCACCGCTTGTCGGCGCATCTGGTTGAGCAGGCTCACCGGCAGCATTACCTCCCCCTGCAAGGCATTGTGCAGGGATCCCAACTTGAAGGGAGTGGAGCCCAAACGGCCCAGTTGCTGTCGCAGTTTTTCGGTGGTGAGGGGTTGGCGGTGGGCAGCTTCCAGGGGCAGCGGCGAATCCACCTGCACCGTATGGCCTTGCTCATCCCGCAGGATCAGCGTCAGCGGGGATCCCACTTGGCCGTGAACCTCCATGTGGACAGGCCGCTGAAAGCGGGGGTGATCCCCGGCGTAGCTTTGGCGCAGGCGCTTTTCCAGTTCCGGGTCGCTGGTCTTCCAGAGGCGATCCCCCACCCGCAGACGTTTGAGGTCAATGGCCCCCTCTCCAAAGCTGATCCAGGCCAGCCCCTGCTTCTCTTGCACGCGGTAAACCCGTCCCCCCTGCTCCGGTAACTCCGGCTGCCCCTGATCAAACACCACGCCATCCCCGGCTTTGAGGGGTGCCTCCAGCCGGATCACCACCTGATCCTGTTGGATCCCCACCACCTGCCCCAGGTAAACCCCCCGTTTCTTGCCAAACCGCGCGTGCACCAGCTCCTGGTTGTTGATGCCCCGCAGCCAGCCCGTATAAAGCCCGCGAGAAAAGCTCATCTCCAGCTCGTAGCGTTCCTGCTGCGAAGGCTGCCACGGCTGCCCCGCTCCCAGCGCATCCAACGCCTGCCGATACACCCGCGTTACATTGGCTACATATTCTGGGGATTTCAGTCGGCCCTCAATTTTCAGACAGCGGATTCCCAGCTTCACCAGCTCCGGCAGCACCTCCAGCCCGGCCAAATCTTGAGGGCTGAGCAGATACCGCTTTTCGCCTAAGTCGCGGCGGATCCCATCTACCACCAGCTCATAGGGCATGCGGCAGGCTTGAGCACATTCGCCTCGGTTGGCCGAACGCCCCCCCAGCGCCTCGCTGGTCAGACATTGCCCCGAGTAGGCCACACACAACGCCCCATGCACGAAGACCTCCAGAGATAGAGGGGATCCCTTCTCTTCCAGATAGGCCCGGATCTGGGCGATTTCCCGCAGGGAACATTCCCGCGCCAGCACCACCACCTCACAGCCCAGCTCGGCGGCAAACTCCGCTCCCACTCCGCTGGTAATGGTCATTTGCGTAGAAGCGTGGATGGGAAAGTCGGGAGAAAGATGCCGGATCAGGCGGGCTATGCCGATATCCTGCACAATCACCGCATCCACCCCCGCCGCGATCATCGAGCGGAGGTATCCCTCGGCTTCCGTCAGCTCCCTTGGAAAAACCAGGGTATTTAAAGTAACATAGCCCCGTACCCCCCGCCGGTGCAGCCAGGCCATCAGTTCCGGCAAATCCGCTTCCGTAAAATTGCGGGCACGCATCCGGGCGTTGAAGCGCTCCAGCCCAAAATAGATGGCATCGGCCCCGTTTTCCACCGCCGCCTTGGCACACTCCCAATCCCCTGCCGGAGCCAGCAGTAGGGGCAGCTCAGCGGCACAACGACTCGTCTCTACGGGGCTCATCCCAGAAGCACTCATCGAGAAGCACTTTACTGTAGATGAATGAAGATGAAGAGGAAGAAGCCAAGGGATCCTTAACCCATTCAAACGCAAAAGACCTGAAAGACGGAACCGCTCCAACGCGGAAGCGTCGCGCAGCGCGAGCAGTAAACCCAGGACTCCGTACGTGCCTATTCTGCCGGCTGTTGGCAACTCCTTGATGCTGGAAAACCGTCAGTCTCTGAGGGCTTGCACCACTGGGGAGCCAGCTCTCGGCTAGCGCTTGCAGAGCCGATATACAGGCAAAGTGAAATGAAAGCTGCTGCCTTTGCCCAAGGAAGACTCCACCCAAATCTGGCCGTAGTGGGCACGCACAATCCGTCGGCAGAGGGAAAGGCCGATGCCATAGCCCTCCTGCTGCTGATCCCGGGACAGGCGGACGGAATCGGAGAAGATGCTCTCTTGGTCGGCTTCCGGGATCCCAGGGCCGGTATCGCTGACGGTCACCTGCACCTTTTGGCTGGTGCGATGGAGGACATCGAGGCGGATGGATCCCCCGGCGGGGGTGTACTTGATGGCGTTGTCCAGCAGGTTGAACAGAACTTGGCGGATCTTGTCGGGATCCACATGGACGGAGGGCAGATCCACGGGAATATCCGCTTGAAACTGCAGCCGCTTGCCTTGAATGCGCGGCCATAGCTCCTCGATCACCGCCTGACACAAGCCGGGCAACTGGGTTTCTACGGCTCGAATCCTCAGCTCCGAGGCAGCGCCACGGGCCGACTCCAGGATATCGGTGATCATGCTGTCCATCTTGCGCAGTTGCTGGCGCGCGTGGTCGAACAACTGCCGTTCCAGCGCTTTGTCCAGGGATCCCTCGCGCCCCTGTTGCAGGGTTTCGACCGCCAAAGCCGTGGCCGTCAGGGGGCTGCGCAAATCATGCACCAGCATGGCCAGAACGCGATCTTTGAAGTCCAACTGCTCCCGCAATTGGGCCCGCTCCTGCCGCAGCAAAAACACCTCTTCCGACATTTGCAACAGCGCCTCGGTGGTCGGAGGGGAGGTGGGATCCTGTCCTGCCCCTTCTTGATGGGAAGCCAAGGCCGCCTGGCCTTGCCAACGGGGCCACCACACTTCCAACTGCGTCGCCAAGTCTCCGCCCGCCAAAACCTGAGCAGGCAAGGGCTCAGCCTTGACCAGAGCCGGAGTCGCCACCAGCTTGTAATGCTCTGCTAGGTAGGGGTGCTCCTCCAGTGGCACCACTTCCAGTTGGGCAGGGTATTGACCGGGCAACCCCTGGATGTGCTGGCGCAGATGTTCCTCAAGTTCGGCAACGACAGCTCGACTCTTGGCAAACAACAGCAGGCGAATGACAGAACGAGCGGAGGTGAGATCTGGCGAAGTCTGCATAGGCCAAAATCCAAAAGCCAAGGGTTGGCGTTTCAGCAGCCGGGATTGCCGTACGCTCGAACCGTGGGAGCCATTGCTGCTTGTTCCTTCCTAACACCTAATCTTGGGAAAAGCTCAAGAAGCGACATGGAGTGTAACAAGAAAGACCTTTCAGGGTGTGGCTTTCCCGCCCTAGGAACAACTGCAAGAGGGTATAGCCAGGACACTCTCGCGGAACTCAGTGAAAACTCAGTGAAACAGGTAGGCCAGCCCCACCAGCAGGGCCACCAACCCCACCGCTGTCAGGGTGAAGTGAAGCAGGGAAGTCTTGCCTTTGCGCACCATGTTGCGCATGGCCAGGCGGGTGTAACTCAGCTGGGGGGGGGATCCCGCCCCAACCGAAGGAGAATCTGCAGAAGAAGGCTGCGCCATCAGGATAACCAGAGCGATAATTTACCCTACCTTCAGGCTAGCTTAATCTGCTCCTCCGGATAGAGGTGTTTCCCAAGCTTCGACCTTCCCGCTGAAGAAGGGCCATAGCTGTCGCGCGGGGATCTTCCGGTGCCAAAATAACGACAGCATCCCCCTCTTTTGCCCCCCATGTTGCAAGTTCAGCATCTTTCCTACCATCCGGCAGCCGTCTCCCAGCCCATTCTCAACGATCTCTCCTTTGAGTTGGGCCTGAACCAGTTGGGGCTGATCGTGGGCAAAAGTGGGGCGGGCAAGAGCACCCTGCTGGAGATTTTGGCTGGCTTGGCGCGGCCCACCCAAGGACGGATTACCTGGGGAGGGGCAGAACTTTCCCCCAACCGCTTGCGCAGCATGGCGGGGTTGGTGTTTCAGTTTCCAGAGCGCCACTTTTGCGGCTTGACGGTGCTGGAGGAAATGCGCTTTGGTTATCCAGAGCTACAGAGAAAAGAGATCGAAAACGCCCTCAGACAGGTGGGATTGGAAGGGATCCCTCTACATACCTCCCCAAACCGCCTCAGCGGCGGGCAACAGCGGCGCTTGGCCCTGGCCGTCCAGTTGATCCGTGGCCCGTTTTTGCTGTTGCTGGATGAGCCGACGGCAGGATTGGATTGGTCGGTGCGGCGGCAGTTGATCGAGCTGTTGGCCCGGCTGAAGTCCACCTGGACGGTGCTGGTGGTTTCTCACGACCCGGAGGAGCTGTCCTCCATTGCCGATGTGCGGTGGACATTGCAGGCGGGATCCCTGAGGCCGGTGGCGGCGGAGGCTTTGCTTCAGAGGTAGCGGCGGGGATCGACCGGTTGGCCGTTGACGCGCACTTCAAAGTGAACATGGGGCCCGGTGGAGAGGCCGGTGGAGCCGGAAGCAGCAACAACTTGCCCCCGCTGTACCTGCTGGCCTACCCCAACGGCAACGCGGCTGTTGTGGGCGTACAGGGTGGTGATGCCGCCGCCGTGATTCACAATCACCGTATAGCCGTAGCCGCCGTACCAACCGGCGTAGATGACGGTGCCCCGGTCTGAAGCTCTGACTGCGGTGCCGGTGGGCACACCAAAATCGATCCCCGCATGAAAGCGGCGACTGCGGTAGAGGGGGTGAACCCGCCAGCCAAAGCCGCTGGTGATCGGCCCGCGCACCGGAGCAATGAATCGGCCTGTCCCTTGAACGGGATCCCTGCCCCCTTGCTGTTGGGCCTGCTGGGCGATCAGTTGCTGGATCAGACTGGTGAGCTGTCGAGAATCGGCTTCCAACCGCCGTTGGGCTGCTTCATAGGCCGCGCGTTCGTTGGCCAAGCGGCCCACCAGTTGCTCTTGGGCGGCAGCCTGCTGCTGCAGTTGATTCTTCTGGGCGGCCAGCTCCTGCAAAATCAAGGAAATCTCGTTGCGCTGCATCTCCAGGGCAATGCGCTGTTGATCCACCTCTTTGGCCATTGCTTGCAGCTCTTGGATCAACTGCCGATCCGCCTCGATCAACAGTTGCAGTTGGTGGCGGCGGTCGAAAAACTCGTTCAAGTCACGGCTGGTGAGCAGCAAAGCCCACCAATGTTCGGCCCCCTGTCGCTGCATGTAGCGCAAACGGGCAGCCGTGCCCTGTTGCTGCCGTCTCAGGCGGTCTTCCAGCTCCTGTAGCTCCTTTTGAGCTTGCTCCAGGGCTTTCTGGGCTTGTTCCAGACGATACTGATTGTCGCGAAGGCTGGATTCGGTCTGTCGAATGTTTTGCTGCAGGGATCCCATGCGGCGGCGGGCTTCTTCTTCTGCTTGGCGCAGTTCTCCCAAGCGGCGCTGAGTGCTCTGGATTTGTTGCTGGATCTGCTGCTGCCGCTGTTGCAATTGGTTGACATTCTGCGCCTGAGACGGGGCAACCCCCCCCAGTCCCCCCAACAGCAAGAGGGTGAGCAATCCAAGCATCACCCACACTTTCAGTCTGCGTGCCCCACGACTCAGACTCGTCACTCCTCACACCCTCTGCGACTGACCCATCGACCCTAAGGATACAAAGATCCCCACGGATCTGAATCGGGCCTGAGCTGGCTATTTAGGGCTACTCCGAACAGCAACAGAAGAGCCAGACAGTAGCGACTCCACCTCCGGATCCCACAGGCCTGACGGCATGCAACTCAAGCGGCAGCAACCTCAACGGACTAGAAAAACTAGGAAATGACGATAAACTGGCCGCTCACCTGCTGGCAAACCTCACGCTTAGAAGGCCAACCAAAAAGTTGCCTCATACAGACGGGATACCTTGCGGCACCTTTGGTTTGAGGAATCTTCCTCCTCTTCTCTGCTGAGTTCAGCACCGGTTAGGGAGACAACAAGGCCAGAGCAGGAACCAGCAACGCCGTGAAAAGCTGGGAAAAGCAAACACTCCGGCAAAGGCCACGAACGCGCAAACAGTTGCCCCTATAAAACACCGGCTTTGCTTGTTCCTGAGTCATCTGCTAGGCTTTCCCTTGAAAGAAAAGACGTTTAGGCTTTATGGTTTGTCATTATTTCATTGGCAGGCTGACTTTTTCGTTTTTGGATTGCAATTAAACTTAAGCTAAACCCAAGCAACTGCAAAACACTGAGCGGGTATTTTCCTACAGATGGCATTCGAGGATGCTGAGTGCAGTTTCAGAAAAGGGTCACAGCACCCCTGGTTACTCCATCTGTGGCAGCAGCCGCTGATTGCCGTGATCCGCCTCTGTGCCAGCCCAGCCCAGGCCCTAGAGGGATCCATGCTGGCCATCCGGGCCGGGATCCGCCACATTGAAATCACCACGCAAGTTCCCCAATACCTGGAGTTGATTGCCCAACTGCGGCAAGACCACCCGCAGTGTTGGATAGGGGTGGGCACTGTTCTCAATCGACAGATGGCGGAGCAGGCTTGGCAGGCAGGAGCCCAGTTTTGCGTTTGCCCCTTCACCGATGAGCAAGTCATCCGTTGGGGTCGGGAAGTAGGGCTGCCCATCGTGCCCGGTGCCCTCACCCCCGGCGAGATCTGGAGGGCGTGGCAGGCGGGGGCAACGGCAGTGAAGGTGTTTCCGGTGGAGAGCATGGGGGGATCCCGCTACCTGCGCCATCTACAATCGGTGCTGGGATCCCTGCCGTTGATCCCCACAGGGGGAGTCACCTTGGCCGGGGCAGCGGAATACCTGCAAACAGGGGCCTGGGCGGTCGGCGTTGCCGGAGATCTGTTCCCGCCAGAGGATTTGCATTCGGGCTGCCATGAGCTGGAGAATCGACTACGACAGGCGCTGAAACAGCTGGCAGAGCAAAGAAGCAAAACCTGGCCCAATCTGGGCAAACCAGTAGAATAAGGGGCGTGGTGTGAGTGAGGCCCGCATGGATGGATTTTTATTAGATCTCTATCTGCAATTCAACATCCCAAGCCCGATTGAAGAAGCCACTTGGCGTCATTGGTTCGAGATCTGGCTGAAAGAGCTGGGAGTACAGGAGCCATGCGAGCTCAGCCTTTGCCTCACTTCCGATGAACACATCCGCCAGCTCAACCGCGAGTTTCGCCATCTCGACGAGCCCACCGATGTGTTGGCCTTTGCCGCGCAGGAGATGTTTGCCCCCTTTGAGATCCAAGACGTAACGGGGGTACGCCTGCTGGGGGATATTGTGATTTCGGTGCCCACCGCCCGCGCACAAGCCAAGGCGCAGGGGCATCGTCTTTCGCAAGAGTTGGCCTGGTTGGCCAGCCACGGGTTGCTCCATCTGCTGGGGTGGGATCACCCGGATGAACTGTCCCTGCAGCGCATGTTGCAGCAACAGCGACAGTTGCTCGCAGCCATCCAACTGGATGGGGAGGTGGCCCATGGCCAACAGCCCTAGTCGGTTGCCGGAGCGTTCTCGCCTGGCGGTGTTCCGGCGGCGCGTCCATTCCGGGCCCACCGGTGTAGACCCAGCGCCTATCTCTGAGGCCGATCCCGCAGCAACTGCCGAGCCTTCGGGGATGGATCCCTGGCGACGCCCCCCCTCTTGGCAAGTGGCTGACAACCTGGGCAAAAGTTTTTACTACGCGGGCAAGGGCTTGGTCTATGCCATCTGCACTCAGCGCAACTTCCGCATCCACATGGCGGTGGCGGTGATAGCCTTTGGCCTTGGGCTGGGCCTGCGGCTGAGCGCTGTGGAAATGGCCCTGATCAGCCTGACCAGCGGCTTGGTGATGGCGCTTGAGCTGGTCAATACCGCTCTGGAAGCGGTGGTGGATCTCACCCTGGGCAGCAAGTATCACCTCTTGGCCGAGATCGCCAAAGATTGCGCGGCAGCAGCCGTGTTGATGGCGGCAGCGGCATCCTTGATGGTGGCGGCTTGGCTATTTCTTCCGCCTTTGGTGTTGCTGCTGCAAGACGGCTTCCCGGCAGCAGGGTAGCTCCCCGATTGGACAGGAAGTTTCCTATCCAGATTGCTGGGAGTGGATCACCACCCGCCCCCCCTGCCGATCCAGATTGAGCAGTTTGGCCTCTGCTTCAATATCCAACTGCGCCCAAGCGCTGACCATCGCGGATCCCACCCGTTCCCGATTCTCGGGAGCACAGAGGGCCAAAAGGGTAGGCCCGGCTCCGCTGATCACCACTCCATAGGCTCCGGCAGCCATGGCTGCAGCTTGAACCGTTTTGAACCCGGTGATCAGCTCCATACGCGCCGGCTGGTGCAGCCGATCCTGCAGGGCCACCTTCAGCCAGTCCACCCGCCCCGACTGCAGGCTGCGGATGAGTAGGCCCAGATGGCTGCTGGAAAAAACTGCATCCGCCAAGCTGACGGATTTGGGCAGGATCTCGCGGGCCGCTTGGGTGGAAAGCTTAAAGTTGGGCACCACAGCCAGGATGCCAATGCTCTCATGCCACTCCACCGGACAGAACACCCACTGCCCCTGCTGTCCCTGCACACAAAGCTGACAACTGCCCTGCAGGGCGGGCACCACATTGTCTGGATGGCCTTCTAGGGCAATGGCCAGTTGTAGGAGGGTTTCGGGAGCTAAGTTAAGCGCCCCAATGGCATTGGCCCCCAGCAAGCCGCCGACAATGGCGGTAGCAGAACTGCCCAACCCCCGCGCCAGCGGCACGTTGAGGGTGATTTCGATTTCTACCCCCGGCACAGGCTTACTCAGCAGCTCAAAGGCGCGGCAAAAAGCCCGGTACACCAGGTTGTCCTTGCTCTGGCTAATGTGGTCGCTGCCGCGGTAGTGGATGCTGAGGCCAGAAGGGATCTCGCGAAAATAGAAGTGATTGTAGAGCTCTAGGGCTGCACCGATGCAGTCGAACCCTGGCCCCAAATTGGCGGTGGTGGCCGGGACGATCACCTCTACTCGTTCTTTGACCAAGGGGACAACTCCTCAGTGAACGGCGGGTAACTCAATGTTTGCGGGTTAGTGCCTACGGGCTCCCATTATCCTACGAACGATGGCCGAACCTTGGATATTCTCCCCACCTCTGCTCAGCCTGCAGCTTGCCGAGGCGAACGCGCTGGCCCAGCGGAGCTGTTGGACTGTCTCGAAAGATTCCTGACCGTGATTGGTTCTTGTGACTTATTGAGTATCGGGAATGTTGGGCCTGTTTCAACTCCAGCCTTTGCCATTGGCTGAACCCATCAGGGATCCTGAAAGAAGTGCGGGAGGGATCGGGGGGTGCAGGGGCTGTCTTGGTTGGTGTTGGGTTTGAGCTATGTCGGGCTGGGACTGGGATCCCTGCCTAGGTTGCGTATGAACCGGGCCACCATCGCCCTGGTGGGATCCGCCCTGTTGATTGGCTTGGGGACCTTGTCGCTACGGCAGGCTTGGGAAGCCATTGACCCGACCACGATTGTGTTTCTCCTGAGCATGATGGTGGTAAATGCCAGCTTGTCCTATGGGGGGGCTTTTCAGTTGGCTTTGCTGGGCTTGATTCGGGTGAGCCGCAGCCCCTTTGGTCTGTTGATCATGCTGGTGTTCGGCAGCGGGCTGCTCTCGGCTTTCCTGCTCAACGACACGCTGGCGCTGGTGTTTACTCCCCTGACTTTGCAGGTCACAACGGTGCTGGGGTTAAACCCGATTCCCTATCTGCTGGGCTTGGCGGCAGCCACCAACCTGGGATCCGTCGCCACCCTGAGCGGCAACCCGCAGAATATCCTGATCGGCTCCTTCTCTGGGATCGGCTACCTGGAGTTTGCTGCCCAGATGACCCCCATTGCCGTGGTAGGGCTGCTGCTGGAAGTGGGGTTGCTGTGGTTGTACTACCCTGAGGTGCGCTCGTTGAAACCCTTTGCCCAGGTGCCTTGGCTACCGCTGCGGCTCTATCCGCCCCTGTTGCGCAAGAGCGTGGTGATTACGGGGGGGCTGTTTGTGGCCTTTGTAGCCGGACTTCCCTTGGCAGAATCGGCCTTGGTGGCGGCAGCCCTGTTGTTGATTACCCGTAGGCTGAAGCCAGAGCGATTTTTGGAGCAGGTGGACTGGAATCTGCTGGTGATGTTTTCCGGGCTATTTATCCTGACGCGGGCAACGCGAGAGCTGGTCACTGTTTGGGGGATGGGCTTGGGATCCTTGGCAGAGAGTCTGGCGGGATCCCCTCTTGCCCTGCTGAGTAGTGTGGCCGTTTTATCCAACCTCATCTCCAATGTGCCGGCGGTGCTGTTGCTGCAATCGTTCCTGCCCCGACAGGAGACTACCGCTTGGTTGTTGCTGGCTGCCGGCTCCACTTTGGCGGGCAATTTGACTCTATTTGGGGCGGTGGCCAATCTGATCACGGTTGAGGCAGCGGCCAAAAAAGGCTATGTGCTCTCGTTTGGAGAACATCTGCGCTTTGGCCTGCCCCTCACTCTGCTGACTTTGGGGTTCAGTGGGTTGTGGCTGTGCCAGCCTTTCCTGTCTTCTCCACCGCTCAGATGACCTCTGTCGAGGGATCCAGTGGGGCTGTGACTGGCTTGTCGGGATCCCTGTGTATGATGGGAAAAAGAGTTTAAGAAACGTAACGTGTCTTCTCCGCTATCGCAGGCAGTTATTTTGATCACAGGGGCAACAGGGGGTATCGGCAGCGTCCTGGTGCCCATGCTGGCTCAGGCTGGATCCCATCTGGTCTTGGCCGCTCGGCGAGAGGAGCCTCTGCGAACTCTGGTGGAGAAATCGCTCTCTCTGGGGGCTGCCTCTGGAGTGGGGATCCCTACCGATGTGACAGACTATGCCCAGGTAGAGGCACTGGTCAACCAAACGGTGCAAACGCATGGGCGCATTGACGTGCTGATCAACCTGGCCGGGGCCGGGATCCTGAAACCTGCTCCGCAACTAACCCCCGCAGACCTAGAGCGGATGATAGCGGTCAACCTGAAGGGCAGCTTCTACACCAGCCAACTGGCTGCCAACCCCATGCGGGAGCAAAAATCCGGCCACATCCTCAATTTCCCCGGCGTCCTTGGACGTCATCCCATGGCGATGGCCTCTGCTTACTGTGCGGCCAAGTTTGGGGTGGTCGGGTTTAGCAAGTGCATGGCCGATGAGCTGAAGCGCTTTGGAGTCAGATTTACGCTGTTTTACTTCGGGGGCATCGACTCACCCTTCTGGGATCCCATCAGCCTGAAGGTGCAGCGAGACAAGATGCTCAGCCCTGCCACGGCTGCGGAAGCCATCCACTTTGCCCTCACAGCGCCCGCCGGTGCTGTACCGAGCGAGATCGTGCTGCAGCCTGAAAGCCACCAATTCCTTTGACCAAGTGTTTTGCTGTCCTTTTGCTGGGGTTGAGGCGGCAGCAGCCTGTCTTTTGGCGAGACAAGCGCTCGAGTTTCTCTCCGAGGCTCCCCCCGTCTCAATTCTGCTCTCCGCAGCCCAAAGCGCCAGCGGGGATCCTCATTTCTCGACGGCAACGTTGGATCAGATCTCCCGACACCCCCACCAACCGTCCTAGCCATTCGTCCGGCACAGAAGCAAGCAACGCCGGGCCAAACTGCTGATGAAGATGCTGCCAGAGAAGGGCAGCCCGCCGCGGCTGGGGTAAAGTGGTCGGCTAGCTGCGCAAGGTAACCGGAAATTGTGTTGTCAACTGCGCCCTCACCTGGTTTTGCAGAGCTTCTACCTCCGCATCCGTGAGGGTGCGATCGGGAGCACGGTACACCAGGCGGAAGGCAAGGCTGCGCTGCCCTGCAGGTACGCCTTGACCACGGTACTCGTCGAAAAGCTGCACCGATTGGAGAAGTTCTCCGCCCGCTCGACGGATAACCTTCTCGATCTCACCAACGGCAAGGTCGAGTGGCGCAAAGAAGGCGATATCCCGATCGGCAGCAGGAAAGGGCGAAAAGGGGACAAATTGCACAATGCCCCGTCTCTCCAGGCTTTCCAGCAAGGGATCCAACTGCAGCTCAAACCCATAGACCTGATCTGGCAGCCCCTTTTCCTGACAGAGGCGGGGGTGCAGTTGCCCGAACAAACCGATGCGGGATCCCTCAATCCACAAACTGGCCTGGCGACCGGGGTGAAGCAGGGACGATTGCTCTTCAGGGGGATCCAGACGAAACTCCGGGCCAAATCCCAGCCGCTCCAGAGCGGAGACCAGCAGCCCCTTGGCCTCGAACCAGTCCATGGGTCGGTTGCGGTGCTGCCAATCGTGGGGATTGGGATCCCCGCCCAAGATACCGCCGATATGCTCAGCTTCCCGGTAAGGGTGGGGGTTGGGGGGAAGGGCATGGGCAAAAACACGACCGATTTCAAAGGCTTGGAGCGGGCCGTTGCCTTGATCCCAGTTGAAGCGGAAGGCCTCCACCAGGCCGGGAAGTAGCGCATTGCGCACGGCTGAATATTCAGGCGAAAGTGGATTGGCGATCCTCACCAAAGATCCATCCTCCTCCGCTGGGCAGAGAGAGATGTGATATACCTCTGTCAGGCCAATGCCGCGCAGCACTTCTCGGATCTGGCGGGTGAATGTTTCCCGCGCCGAAAGGGATCCCACCTGCGGCTCGGTGGGCAGGGTTTCCGAGAAGCGGTCATAGCCGTAGAGACGGGCAAACTCCTCGATGAGGTCGATCTCCCGCTCAATGTCCCGCAGGCGATAGGGGGGAACGACGACCTGCCAGACGCAGCGGGCCACAGTTGCCGTTTCTGTAGCGGGGGAGAGAGCATCCTGGGAACTGGCCTCTTCGCAACGGGAGAGCTGAAAGCCCAAGGCAGACAGGATCTCTTCCACATCCGCCGCCTGCACCTCGTCCCCCAACACATCGATCAGCCGCGACAGCCGCAATTTCAGGCTGCGTTCCAGGGGGGGCCGCCGGTCAAAGGTGGTAAGGCCGGTTACTGCTCCCCCTGCCAGTTCCAGGATCAACTGCACCGCCCGATCTCGGGCCTGATCGAGGGTGGCAAAGTTAACCCCTCGCTCATAGCGGGTGGAAGCCTCGGTGCGCAGACCTTGAGACCGGGCCGAGCGCCGCGTCACCGCTGGATCGAATAGGGCTGCTTCCAAGAAAATGCGAGTGGTGGTCGAGCCGACCTCGGTTTCTTCCCCTCCCATGACCCCGGCCAGAGCTACCGGTTGGCTGCCGGCCACAATGAGATGACTGTCGGCTTGCAAGGTGCGGGTTTGGCCGTCCAAGGTCTTTAAGGTTTCTCCCGGCTGGGCCAAGCGCACCTCGATGGTGGGTTTTTTCTTGCCCATGACCTGGAGCAGGCGATCCCAGTCGAAGGCGTGCAAAGGCTGGCCCCATTCCAGCAGGATCAGATTGGTAATATCCACTACATTGTTGATGGATCGCATGCCGGCAGCGGCCAGTCGGTGTTTTAGCCAGTCGGGGGAAGGGCCGACTTTCACCCCTTCGATCAACACGCCACTGTAGGCGGGGCAGGCTTTGGCGTCGGCAATGCGCAACTGAAAGTTGGGGATGGGCTTGGCCTGAAGAGGCTGGACGGGGGGCAGGCGCAGCGGGTTGCGGGTGAGGGCAGCCACTTCGCGGGCGATCCCCACCATGCTCAGGGCATCGGCCCGGTTGGCGGTGGAAGTGAGATCCAGCACCACATCGTCCAAGCCTAGAAGGGGGCGCACATCAGAGCCAAGCGGATGAACCTCCAGATCCAAGTCGGGCGGGAATTCGTGGATCCCTTCGGAAGATTTCTCCAGCCCCAGCTCTGCCAGAGAGCAGATCATGCCCTCCGAGATCACCCCCCGCTTGTCGGCTTTGGCAATGGTGAGGGAGAGGGCGGGCAAATGGGTGCCGGGCGTGGCCACTGCTACCAGGATCCCAGGGCGGGCGTTGGCGGCTCCACAGACAATGGTGGCAGGCCGATTGGATCCCAAATCCACCTGGCAAACCTGCAGCTTGTCGGCGTTGGGGTGAGGCTCGGCAGCCAGGATCCTGCCCAAAACCACCCCATCTGCCCAGGTGCGGCGGTCTTCGATCTCTTCCACTTCAAACCCCGCCAGGGTGAGGGCCTCTCCCAGTTCTTCAGGTGAAAGTTGGAAATCCACCAGTTCTCGCAGCCACTTCAAGGAGATGCGCATCGCTGAGCCATCGGTGCAAACGCCGCACCCATTATCGCTCACCTGGCCCTCTTCTCCAGCCGGGATCCCGGCCCAAGATCGTGGGATGGCATAGACCCGGTTCTGGCCGGAACCGGTGGGACAGGGTGGGATGCTAAAACGGTGAAGGCGAGGGCTGAGGTCAGATCCAGCGGATGGCAAGGTGAGGAAAGATGAAGGAAGACTGGGCAAAACGGTTGCGCAACGGGCTGGTTGCCGCGGCAGCTGTGCTCTTAGCGGTGGGTTTGTTTTTGGCCAGCCAGGGTCGTCAGGCGGGCAGCAACCTAGAGGCTCTAGCCCAAGAAGCCATACCTTGGGAGCAAGCTCAGGCCAATGGCAAGCCTTCTTTGGTGGAGTTCTACGCCGATTGGTGCACCACCTGCCGAGCGATGGCGCCCCTCCTGGCCAATCTCAAAAAGGAATTTGCCGATCAAGTCAACTTTGTCATGCTCAATGTGGATAATCCCAAGTGGCTGCCGGAGCTGAGCCGCTACCGGGTGAACGGCATCCCTCATTTTCTGTTTTTGGATCGGCAGGGAGAAGTGCTGGGATCGGCGATTGGCGAACAGCCGCCGCCGATTTTGCGGGCCAATGTGTTGGCTCTGGCAACCGGACAGCCCCTGCAGTTGACCAATGCCGGGCCAGTGTCTGCGCTGGAGCGGAGCGGGCCTATCCTCCCCAATCAGCCGGATCCCCGCAGTCATGGTTAGGAGTTTGGTCCAGGGTTTTGTTGTCTTGGACACAGGCGGAAAGGTCTGGCCTCGGTTTGATATTGGATAACTTCTATCCATTCTCGTAGCTCACAAGAACAGGCCATGGCTGTCGAGACAACACCGATTTTGCCGGATCCGCAACGGTTGATCCCGAGCGAGCGCCTCAGACAACTGAATGTCCGCTCCAATTCAGCCGGGCTCCGGCAGCTTTTGGGACATTTGGCGGTGATGGCGGTGAGTGGCAGCCTGTGGGTGACCCAGAAAGGTGTCAATGGCTGGATTGCCCTGCCGGCGCTGGTGGTTTACGGGGCCAGTTTGGCGACGATGTTTGCTGCCTTGCACGAATGTGTACACCGCACCGCTTTTTCCAGCCGAAAACTGAATGACGGGGTAGCCTGGGTGGCGGGCTTGCTCTCGTTTTACAACAGCACTTTTTATCGCCGATACCACAAATGGCACCACCGCTATACCCAGATTCCGGGCAAGGATCCGGAGCTGGAGGATCCCAAACCCCAGAGCTGGCCGGAGTATTTGCTCGAGCTGAGCGGCTTGACTTGGTGGATCGGCAAGGTGAAGACCTACATCCGCATAGCCAGCGGCCAGTTGCAAGGCTATCCCTACATTCCTGAATCGGCCCGCCAAGAGGTCATTCGTTCGGTGCGGTTGCAGCTAGGGATCTATGGCCTTGGGAGCTTGCTCTCCTTTCTGCTGGGGGATCCCTGGATAGTGTGGCTGTGGCTGTTGCCTTTGGCGGTAGGGCAGCCGATCTTGCGCTTCATTTTGCTGGCAGAGCACACAGGCTGTAGCCAAACCGAGGATCCCTTCTCCAATACCCGTACCACCCTTACCCTTTGGCCAATCCGCTTTTTGATGTGGAATATGCCTTACCATGCTGAGCATCACCTTTACCCCTCCATTCCATTTCATGCTTTGGCCGATGCCCATCAATACCTCAAGCCCCATCTGGCTCATCTAGGGCAGGGGTATGTGCGGGTTCATCGTCAGGTGATTGAACAATTTCAGGCATGACTCACTACACCTGGAGCCTGAACGATTTTCAGCTACAGTGCGGGATCCAACTGCCCCAAATCACGCTCGCCTACGCCACCTACGGGACTCTTTCCCCCCGAAAAGACAACCTGATCCTCTACCCCACCTCCTATGGGGCTCAGCATCCCGACCTGGAGTGGCTGATTCGTCCCGACGGCATCCTCAACCCGCAGCGGTGGTTTATCCTCATTCCCAATATGCTGGGCAATGGCCTTTCCACTTCCCCCAGCAACGATCCAGCCTGTGGCTTGCGGGAAGATGGCTTCTGGTTTAGCCACTGGGACAATGTGCGCCTGCAGGAGAGCCTGATTCGCCAACACTTTGGGATCGAACGCATCCGCCTGATCTACGGCTGGTCGATGGGGGCTCAGCAAGCCTATCACTGGGGATCCCTGTTTCCTGAGCGGGTGGAACGGATCGTAGCCCTCTGTGGCACCGCCAAGACCACAGTTCACAATCGGGTTTTTCTGGAGAGTTTGCGCTCAGCCCTAACTGCCGATCCCGCCTGGAACGGTCGTCGATTTACGGGTGTCCCAGAGCGGGGTCTGCGAGCTTTTGCCCACATCTACGCCAGTTGGGCTGTTTCCCAGCCTTTTTTCAACCAAAAATGCTATGAATCCTTGGGGTATGCCTCTCTCGAAGATTATCTAGAGCGAGGCTGGGAGGCCAATTACCGCCGCCGGGATCCGCAGAATTTGCTATCGATGATCGAAACTTGGATCCGCTGCGATATCAGCGACAACCCCATTCACCGGGGAGATTATCGGGCAGCTTTAAGGGCAATTCAGGCCCAAACATTGGTGATGCCCGCCCAAACGGATCTGTACTTCACCCCAGAAGATTGTCGGGCTGAGGCAGAATGGATCCCGAACGCGGTTTACAAGATCATCCCCTCCATTTGGGGGCACCGGGCCGGTAATCCTCATCAAAACCCCGAGGATGAAGCTTTTATTCGCACAGCCGTGCAGGAGTTCCTGGAGAGCTGAGGGCACCTACACAGATCCTACACAGATTGCAGGCGCAGGTGTTGCACCAGAGCCTGTAGTCCCAACAGGTAGCTTTGTGCCCCAAAACCACTGATTTGCCCAACCGCTACGGCGGCGATGTAAGAGTGCTGGCGGAAGGGCTCGCGGCGATGGATGTTGCTTAGGTGGACTTCCACAGTGGGCAATCCTACGGCTGCAATGGCATCTCGGAGAGCAATGCTGGTGTGGGTATAGGCCCCAGGGTTGATCAGAATGCCGACATGCTGCTGGCGGGCACGGTGAATGGCATCGATGAGCACCCCCTCATGGTTGGACTGGAGAATCTCCAGCTTCGCCCCTAGCATTTCTGCCTGCCGATGCAGAGCCTGATCGATCTGCTCTAGGGATACTGAGCCGTAGATGCCCACCTCTCGCACCCCCAGCAGGTTGAGGTTGGGGCCATGCAGTACCAAGAGGCTGAGAGGCTCGCCGCCGGGGGCAATGGCAGTCGGATTAACGACGACGATGGGATCCATCTTCTACCGGAATGGGAGCAGGTTGAGGCTGGGGGTTCCCCAGCAGGGTGTCGATCACACGTTCCACCCATTCCCGGATCTTTTCCAGCACCTTTTCTACCCAATCCATCCGATCTGCCTCGCGAGGTTTTACGAAGGGAGTTTATTCGACGGAATTCTATGATAGCGCTTCTTTCCGAGGGGTGTAGAGCTGACCGGCTGGCCGGCCTTTTTCCCCAGCAGGGATCCCTTGTTTTGCCTACCCTTTTACAAGAATCTGAAGAAAATCCAAAACCCCTCAGCCAGACCAGTTCTTCAGCATCTGGCTAATGGTTCTGCAGATGATCCGCAGGGTCATGGAGCGCAGCAGGATCCCCATCTGAAGGTCTGTCCCCGGCAATTCAAATCGCTCCGCCTGGCCCGCCACCGTCAAAGTTAGGGTGGATCCCCGCTGCAGGAAGAGGGCGCCGCCGGGGTTGAGATCCCGTTTCAGGGTTTGCAGCTCTTGATCGGAGGGATCCCGCAGCACCACCAGATCGCTGCCTTCGTAGGCCAAGCCCTCCCGCTCCAGGGTCTCTTCGTCGGCTTCCGCCAAAAGCAGATCCAGTTGGGGATGGCGCAGCAGGGTTTTCACCTGGCGAAAGAGGCTGCCCTGCAGGGGTCTAGAGCTGTGGTTTAGCAGCACGCCCTCCCGACAGACGGATCCCACACATGCGTTGGGGCGGTGGGACAAAATATGCTCCACCAAGGTGTGCGCCTCCGCCAAGGTGAGGCGGTTAAAGGTCAAAATCGGGATGCGGGCCGTCTTGGGAAACAGATGGTCGAGGATTGCCCCCGGCACATCCACTCCCGCGCCAATTGCAGGCTTTTGGTGCATGAGCACACCTGGCGCAGCATTGATCTCGATGATCCCCAGGGATCCCTCCTTCCAGGAGCGCTCCAGGCTGGGGGCAATGACATCGATGCCCAAGCACACCAGCGAGAACTGCTGGGCAATGGTTTGGGCCAAAACCACGTTGTCGGGATGGACGGTGGCCGTGACATCGCGGCTCACTCCTCCCGCCGAGAGATTGGATACCTTGCGCAGATAGACCGTCCGCCCCGGTTCCAGCACACTGTCCACTGTCAAGCCTTGCTCTGCCAGAAAGCGCTCCATTGCCTCATCCCATTGGATCGGCCCCAGGGGAGAAGTGGGGGTATCCCAACGGACGGGATCCCGGTTGGCCTGCTCGATGAGCTGCCCGATGGTGCTTTGGCCATCTCCCGTCACTGAGGCGGGGCGTCGTTCCGTGGCCGCCACAAAGCGGCCTCCCACACACAACAGGCGAAAATCGGTGCCCTGCAGATGCTTTTCCAGGATCAGCCGGATGGGCTCCTCAGGGGGAAGGGCTGCCACGGCTACCTCGTAGGCAAAGGCCAGTTCTTCTGGGGTTTGAATGCCTGCTGTTACCCCTATCCCCTTGTGGCCGGCCACCGGCTTGAGCACCACCGGATAGCCGATTTCTTGCGCTTGCTGCAAAGCTTCTGCCAAAGAGGCGACCACCTCTCCCTGGGGCACGGGGAACCCTTGCGCCGCCAGAAAGGCTTTGCAATCGTCTTTGCGGGTGGTGAAGTCAGAGTCGAGATGGCTGTCGCAGTGAAAGGTGGTGGCCACCCCTCGCACCTGGTTGCGACCATAGCCATACTGCATCACCCCTTCATCCCATAGGTAGTAGGTAGGGATCCCGCGTTCGTGAGCAGCCCGCAGGAGGGCATAGACCGTCGGCCCGCCGTACACCGAGTTGCGAAACAATTGCTGCAGGCGGCGCATCTCCCCTTCAACGTCGAAGGGCTCCCCTTGGGCGATGGCTTCCAGCCAATCCCAAGCAAAATAAACCGCGGCACGAGTGGTACGGCCATGCAAGGTCTGCACCGCGATGCGCACATACTCTGGAAACAGGTGACAGCTCCACTTCTGCAAGTGGAGATCCATCTGCAACCGGTTCACCTCCGTCACCAGCCGGGCAAACAAGTGGGCGTAGGAAGGATAAGATCCCTCCTGCAACTGGGGGAAATGGAAGCAGACCTTGGACAGGTAGACATCAATGGGCAGCGGCTGTGGGCACTGGGTAAGGGCAAAGTCGAAGGTGAAAGCGGCTGTATTGAGATAGGGGTTAGGGCCGAGATAATGCTTCAGGTTGAAAATGTCGAAAACATCCGACTCGCGCGCGTTGATGCGGGGCACGCCCGCCGCCTCCTGCAAAACCATAGCCGGCCTCAAGAGAAGGGAAACAACGACCTCAGCGCGGGGAAAACCCAGCTCTCCCGGCTGGGGCCGCTTCCATTATTCCCGATCCGGCCCCCATCCCCGGCGGCTTGCCCTCGCAGCACAAGGGATCCCGGGCAGCTTTTTGCCTGTTAAAGCCCCTTTGGAGAGTTAAGTACAAGAGTTCCAGTCGAGCAGGATAGAAGGCAGGCCTGGGTCTGGATACCCCGGTAAGCTGCTGCTCCCCCGATTCCTGCTTGTGGATTTCTTGTAGGCTAAATCCTATCGTGAAGTATCTGACGGATTAGAGTTCCCATTCTTCTATTAACAGCCGACTAAGTAAATAAGTCCTTTGTGTTGGAGAAAGCAATTTGATTTTCACTTCCTAAAATAAAGACAAATCTAGAGGAAAAACAAAACCGAATTTTGTCAATTGGTCGTCTGTCTTTACAATAAGAAGATCCCACTTTTCTTTGACATAAGAGTTTATATTGGCTACGTGGAGACGAGACAGGATTTTTCCATCGCTTGGGAGATCAGATAGGGGGAAACCAGGCTCAACATAGAGATCTAACCTCTGCAGGTCTAGCAAATCGGCCACAATCACTGGAGGACAGTTCCGGCCAACGAGCACCTTTGGCTGCTCCTGCAGTCGATGTAGCTCCTGAGCAGACTCGTAAATAGCCAGACGTGTGTTTATCAAATCCCTAGAGGAGGTGCTGATAAGAAAGCGGGGATCAGATTTTGCTGCGTAAAAATCGGGCAGCTCTCCATTAAATATCCAATTCATTAGATCGGCCATTCGATACTTTGGATGCCAGTCGGTAAAAAACTTCTCATAAGCTCTTTTGGCAATCTCTATTGCTGATTCAGGGTTCTCTAAGTAAAACTTAATCTTTTCTACTAGCTCCGAATAAGAGTTGTAGGTATCGCAATATAGTCCGGGAACTAAGTACTCATCAAAACCAGATGCAAATGAAAGGCGATCTGTCAATAGAAAGCCCCCTGCAGAGATAATTTCAAGGTTCCTCAAGTTAATGTCGCCATTTAGGCTACAGTTAAAAGAGATCAAGGAGTGGGCAAATAAATGAGCTCCCTCTTCTCTAGTTCCTGACTTAGCAATCAAAGGCAAACCCGCTTCTCTCAGAGCATTGATCAGGAAAGAGCGCCTTGGGTGAAAGCCACCGATTTGGCCAAGGAAAGCAATTCTGTTTTCTCTTGTCTCTACCCACTCATGAGTGACCACGTACATATTCATCAAAGGCAGCCACGCCGCATTTTGGATCCCTGCTGAAACAAACCAGTGTAGATGCTGCCGATTGTAAGTAGTGACTACATAGTCAAAGTTCTCTTGGCTGCAGTAATTTAAGAGATAGTTAATAGGTGCTATTCCGTGACCACATAGAGGAGATACCCAATGGGTATCTCCAGATAACAAAACTGTTGGACAGCCGAACTTTTTGGTGTTGAAAGGTTTACATGAGTCGAAAATAGAAGAGTTAACTACTACTAAATCAAACTCTTTATCTTCAATCTAATTCGAACGATGCACAAACTCGTAAAGATCGTAGTCTCCCAAGGGGCACTCAACCAGCCCCTGAGGAATGCTGTAAAAGTTAAGGCCACACCCCTTCGCTGCCCATCCCGGACACAGGGTTACCTGCTTATTGGAAAAAACCGGGAATGTGAGGTAGTCCACCGCATTTTGCCATACTAAGAGAACTCGCGGCTGTAGAGCCTCAGCTTTAGAATTTTCCATGGCTTGCTCGTGTACTTAGCATGAATAGCGCTTACCTCAAAACTTCTTGGCACAGGGCGAATTGTAGCATGTAGAGATGTTGAGAGCAAGATTAAGCTCCTGCAAGGAAGACAGAATGTAGCATCCTATTCCTTTCCCCGCCAGAGTTACAGTTATTCCGCCTCTCCTGCAGCGGGCAGAGAAAGCTTCGTTGGCTTTCCCCTGGTGCTCGGTGCTACTTTTGGTCTCCGATCTGCCACGCGAATGCGACTGCCCTCAGCCCCTCTCCCGCAACTAGGGAGGGGAGACTGGGTTCGCCAGCTGCAATTCGGAATAGAAATCTCCCAAGCTGCTCGGTCAACCCCAAACGCTATTCAAGACGCCTTTCGACGCCATTTGTGGTGGGTGCGCATCCCAAAAACCACTCAGGCAAGCCAATTGAACTAACGAAGAGTACTTAGAAGCACAACATCCATAACCAGCAGCGCCCCAGCAAAGGCCAGCAGGCTGCGCACGATCTGGCGCTCTTGCTTAGAACGATGGGATCCACCCACACGAAGCCATTTCAGAGATTGGGGAAGGCGGTACAGCATAGGAGATTCGGCGGAACCCTAGGGTGATCATGCCCTATTTTGTGGGGTTTGGATTCCCCACGCTGGGGGGGAGAAACGGCTAGCCCTGAGGGGCAATTCCCTCTAGAGTGAGGGTTAGTCCATTGCCCCTGTCTATGACCACTCCCTTGACCCAAGCCGAAACCGTTTTGCAAAGGTGCTGGGATCATTGGCAATCTCTGGCCAGCCGTCGGGATTTACAACCGGAGTTCAGGGCTCTATCCACTTTGCGCAAGCGCCTCACCGCGCGGCTGTTTTCCATTGCGGTGTTTGGGCTGGTCAACCGTGGCAAGTCGGCCGTCCTGAACGCCCTAACCGGCGAGGAGCGATTGAAGGTGGGCCCCCTCAATGGGGTCACTCAGCAGCCCCAATCCCTGCTGTGGCAGCCGGAGCCAGGGATCCCTTGGCGGGTGAGGCTGGTGGATACTCCGGGTTTGAACGAAGTGGAAGGAGAAGCCCGCGAACAGTTGGCCTGGGATGTGGCCCGCTCGGCGGATTTGATCGTGTTTGTCATCGCCACCGACCTGACCCAGTTGGAATACCAAGCTCTCTCGGAGCTGCGCACTCTATACAAGCCCATCCTGCTGGTGTTGAACAAATGCGATCTCTACTCCGAAGCGGAGTTGCAGGCCATTTGTGCCCAGATCAGCCGCCACCTAGGCTGGGTATCGCCGCAGGAGATTTTGACCGTGGCCGCTTGCCCAAAACCTCTGAAAGTCCGCACCCACTGGCCGGATGGCCGCATTACTTTGGAATGGGAACGGCCTGCACCCCAAATTGAAGCCTTGCGGGGGCGAATTCTGCAGATTTTGCAAACCGAGGCGGGATCCCTCCTGGCTTTGAATGTGTTGAAGCGGCTGGACCGGGTTCAGGCCCAGATTCTGGAAAAACAGTGGCAGCACCATGCCCCCTTTGTGGAGCAATGGGGCAGGATTTTCGCCCTTGGCAAGGGGATGGGGGTGGGCTTAGCTCCGCTGGGGTTGGATTTGCTGTTGGCCCCGCTGCTGGATGGTCTTTGGCTGCTGGGCTTGGGAGTGCGGCTTCACCTACCCCGGACGGCCTTGTGGAGGGGGCTGGTCTCCTTTCGCGAGGGGCTGTGGCGACCGCTGCTGCTCAATGGGGCTTTGCTGCTGCTAGCAGAAGGAGTAAGTTCCTGGCTGTGGGGAGACTGGGGCAACGGCCTTTTGCCGGGTCTGGTGGCGGGGATCAGCTTGTACCGCCTGGGATCCCTGGCGCCGCAGGTGCTCAGCCAGTTTGCAGCACAAGCGTTTGGCCTGGAAGCGGGCTTGCGTGCCTTGATTGAACAGGGAAGACCGGCTGTATCAGACCGCACAACCTCCCTGCCAGGTTTTCTCGCCTAGTTCTCAACCATTTCAGCAGCGTGGTAGGAGCTGCGCACCAATGGCCCCGAGCGCACCTGGCGAAACCCCATCCGACGGGCTATCTGGCCCAGCTCGGCAAACTCCTCCGGAGTCCAGTAGCGTTCCACAGGGCGATGCGCCAAAGAAGGCTGCAGGTATTGCCCCAGGGTCAGACGGTCGCATCCCACCGCCAGCAGATCCCGGAAGGTTTCCAGCACTTCTGCGCGGGTCTCCCCATGCCCCAGCATCAGCCCAGACTTGGTGGGTAATCCAGGATTCAGCTCCTTGACCGTTCGCAAAACCCGCAAGGACAAGTCGTAGCCGGAGCTGCGCCGTACTGCCTGGGAGAGGCGTCGCACCGTTTCGATGTTGTGGTTGTAGCAAACAGGCTGGGCAGCCACCACACGGGCAATGCACTCGCGATCCCCGCGAAAGTCGGGGGTGAGCACCTCGATCTGGGTGCCGGGGCAGCGCCGCCGAATTGCCTCGATGACCTCCACAAAGCGACCGGATCCCTGGTCGGGCAGATCGTCGCGGGCCACCGAGGTGAGTACCACATAGCTGAGCCCCAGCAGCTCAACCGCCTCGGCCACTTTCTCCGGTTCTGCGGGATCCAATGGTGCGGGCCGTCCACTGGCCACCTGGCAAAAAGAGCAGGCGCGGGTGCAGATCCCTCCCATTAACAGAAATGTAGCGGTTTTTTGGCTGTAGCACTCGGCTCGGTTTGGGCAGCGCCCCTCTTCGCAAATGGTGTGCAGGCCCCGCTGCTTGATCACCTGCTGCACCGCTGAAGTCTCGCTGGCTTTGCCGATGGAACGCTTGACCCAATTGGGAAGAGGGCTAACCGACATGGGAAGAACCATTGCGTTGAAGCTGGGTAGCAGCAGCAAGATAGCGCCCTTCTACAGTCGAAGGATGCAGCGCCTGCTTTGCCATTCTGACATGACGAAGCCCCGAATTTAGAAAAGGGCAGGACTGAGTCTGTGAGCTTCTCGGTTTGCACCCGCGAATCAAAGTCCTCACAGCGCTCAGCCCTGTTCAGTGGGTTTTCAGGGAGGCTAGGCCACCTGGGGAGGTGTGGTCAGCATTTGGTCGACGATGCGCTGCACAATCTGGAAGCCGGTCACCGCCTGCCAACCCAAGATCGCCAGGATCACCACGTTCAATAGAATATGCACGTTGCGCGCCCAGACTTTTTGCCCGTCTTTCATCAGCGGTGCCAGAGCCGCAGAGCTGGCCACCAAGGCCACAATGCCCAACCCGGCCAGCAAGTGAGGCCCAACAAACAGCTTGCCGTTGTTCAGGTAGGTAACCCCCATGCCGCCCAGGGCTCCGAACACCATCAACAACAAGAACAGGGATCCGGCAAGGAAATGCCGCTGACCAAACTTCCCTTTGATCAGCTCCTTGCGTTCTTCTGCCGAGGCAGTGCGCACCCGTCGCGCTTGCAGACCCAGGTAAAGGGCATACAAGGCCAGCGCAAACGCCAAAATCATCAGCACAGGATGAAAGAAGGGCAAGGCCAGCTCTAGCCAGCGGGGAAGTTGAATGCTCATAGAGACCGCGGGAAGAAAGAGGAAGATGCCCCTAAATTAACATAAGTTAATCTCTCTTTTGCCGCTCATGAGACCAAAGGGCGCGCATGGACTCCAACAGTTGAGGCACCCTCTGGGTGAGGTCTTGATATAGGCAAATTTGCTGTTGGCAGCGGGCCAGGTTATGGGCCTTGCGGCTGGGGTAGCGTTGGGGATCCCAATTCCAGTAGGCGTCTTCAAACCAATCCTGCAAAAAGCGCATCCCCAATTCCAGGGTAATCAGTTGGATCCCTTGAATGATGAGTTCTGGTTGTAGGGCGTGCAGGTTCCCGGTTTGGGCATAGCCCCGCAACCCGGCCAGGATTGCCTCGGGCTGAAGGGTATTTCCTCGTTTACCCCAGGAGCGCAGGGCATCCCCCAGTTCAACATAGAGGTTGTGATACATGAAGGTGTCCAGATCCACCAGGCCCACAAATCGCCCCTGCTCATCGAACAAAAAGTTGTTGAACTTGAGATCGGCGTGGATGATTTGAGTTGGGATCCCTGAGGGCAGCAGAAGATTCGGCACAGTTTCGATTAAAAACTGCCATTCTGCCTGCACTTCTGGCACCGGTTCGTGCTGGCGTAGCTGTTGCCAAAGGTGAGCCGTATCGTGAAAATACGGGATCCGGAAGCGGAAACGGTATTGCATTTGGGCCAAGAGTCGATGCAGGTGTCCAACGGCTGCCCCCGCCTCTTCCAGATAGCCCCAATTGGGAGGGGCTGAGTGACAGGATCCCGGCAGACAATCCATGACCCGCCACAGTCCTTCTGCCCAGGCCAAGTGCAGGGATCCATCGCGAGCGCGGCGGAATTGGGGGACGGGGAAGCCGTGTTGTCTCAACCATTGGCCGATGGCTTGACCATCTTCAGTGACAGCAGGATCAAATCGGGGGTGAAGGCGCTGGGCGATGAAGGATCCCTCAGAGGTGATGAGTTTCCAGGTTTGGTGAATGAGGCCCACTCGGATGGCTTCGGGTGGCTTTGGATCCCCCAGTTGAAAGTGCTGGACAAGGGGATCCAGCCAAGTCAGGTCAAGCATAGGCAAGGAAGAAATCTATTCAAGCTTGGGGTGCTGGGTCGATCTTTTCGTTTTCAGAGCTGCCTCAAACTGCTTACCACAGCGGCGGCCTTTGAGGCTTACAGTTCAAGTTCTATTGAAGTGGCTTCATGTTGACGATTTTACCGTCCTCGATAAACAGGGCAAGTTGTTTGGGAGGGTGCAGCTTTTTATGGGACCACAGCCTTTTTGCGGCTCACCCGAACGGGATTTGTCGCCGAAACCCACTGCCCCATTGGCCGAGAACTCAGGTGTCGTTGTAGCAAACCCGCGAAAGAGCCCCATTTGCTACCTTAATGAAGGTCGCTGGCCGGACAGCCGTTAGGTTCGCTCATCACCCCATGGATACCCGCCTAATCAACATTGGCTTTGGCAACATCGTCGCCGCTGGGCGTGTGGTCGCCATTGTCAGTCCCGAGTCAGCTCCCATCAAACGCATCATCAGCGATGCCCGCGAGAGGGGCCAGTTGGTGGATGCTACCTATGGTCGTCGTACCCGCGCTGTCATCATCACCGATTCCGGGCACGTCATCCTCTCCGCCATCCAACCCGAAACCGTTGCCAACCGCTTCCTGACAGCCAAGCCCGGTTTGCCAGACGAAACCGAGTGAAAGCCATCGCTGTGAGCCGTCTGAGGAACCAGGAGTGAGATATCCTAAAACCAACCCAAACAAGTCAATTGCCCAGCCGTCTTGCGTCGGTCTCTGTCTATGCCAGCCTCTCCTACCCCAGTTCCCTCTGAGTGTACGCAGCAGCAGGGATCCCTTCCGGCTCCCACCCCGCGCGGTCGCTTGGTGGTTTTGACAGGGCCCAGTGGAGTGGGCAAAGGTACGTTGGTCAGCCAGTTGCGCCAGCGCCACCCCGAGTTGTATTTCTCGGTTTCGGTCACCACCCGCCCCCCCCGCCCCAGCGAACAGGAAGGCGTCAACTACTACTTTCGCAGTCGGGAGGAATTTCTCAACTTGATTGAAGCCAACGAGCTGTTGGAATGGGCACAGTATGCGGGCAACTTTTACGGCACTCCCCGCGAGATCGTGTTCCAAAAACTCAATCAGGGTCAGGATGTGCTGCTGGAAATTGAGCTGGCGGGGGCCCGTCAGGTGAGGCAACAGTACCCAGATGCCATTCGCATCTTTCTCTGTCCCCCTTCTCTGGAAGAGCTGGAACGTCGCATCCGCGAGCGCGGACAAGACTCAGAGGCCAGCATCGAGCGCCGCCTGGAACAGGCCCGCAAGGAATTGGATGCCCAAGACGAATTTGACTACGTGATTGTCAACGACAACCTGGAGCAAGCGCTGCAGGAGCTGGAAGCCCTGCTCTATCCCCCCTCTCCCTCTTCAAAGGAGCAGCAGCCCTAGCTTCTCCAGCCCCTTCCCGGAACGCTGGTGTCGGTGGTGCAGTGGCTCCAGATTGGGCCTAGGGTTAACTTTCGGTTAAGAAAAAAGCTGCTGGGGAGGGTAGTTTGGCTTTACCAAAAAACTGGGTCTGAAGCCCCGCCCTAAGGCCTACGGCCCGCTGACGCGACCAGGGCGGCTTTTATCTTGCTAGACCTTTGATAAAGTAGG